>JAIEOG010000116.1 GCA_019750655.1 bacterium | reverse complement strand
GAAAATCTTCTGGTTCGCCGCCTCCAGAGCTACTTCTCTGGCCGCATGCAAGTCCCGGCAGATATGCTGGATCGCGAATACCAGCTGAAAGAAACCCAAGTCGCTTTGAGTTTTGCACGCATTGATCTCAAGGCCCTTGCGGGCAATGCAGCGCCAAGCGCCGCGGAAGTGAATGCCTTCTTGGCCTCCGCACCAGCAGATTCTTTGAAGACCTACTACGACTCGCATCTTCGGGACTTCACAACGCCCGCAGCAGTTGATCTGCGGCAGATTCGCGTTGGGATCCCCTTCCAAGCGGCGGCAGAAAAAAAGGCGCAGGCTAAGGCGGCTATCGAAAAGGTGGCTCAGGAAGCGAACGCACAGAATTTCGAAGCGTTGGCTACTAAGCACTCAGATGACGAGTATGCGAAAAAAGGCGGGAATGCCGGTTGGGTCAACCGCGGATCTCTAGAGCCGGCACTCGAAACGGCCATTAACAAGCTTCAACCCGGCCAAGTGAGCCCTGTTGTGGAAACACCCTTCGGCTTTTTCTTGCTGATGGTGAAGGCTCAACGCCCGGAAACTGTGAAACCGATGGACACCGTGAAGCCAAAGATCGCAGAAGCGGTCTTGAAGGAAAAGCGCGCTACGGAAGTAGCGGCGAAGAAGCGCACGGAATGGGAAGGCAAACTCGCAGCGGGTAAGAATATCGATGCCGACCTGAAAGCGGCAGGTATTGAAGTCAAGAAGACAGGCGCCTTCTCTTTGGGCCAGGGCTTTATCCCGCAAATCGGCCAATCGGAAGAAGTGCTCGACGCCGTCTTTGCCCTATCATCGGCAAAACCGGTCGCTCCAAAGCTCGTGGCTTCTGGCAACGACGTGCTCTACATCCGGTTGGATTCCGTCACAGGCCCCAAGGCCGCTGACGAAAAAGCCAACCGCACGAGCGTCGTAGCGGCAACGGAGACGGCGCTAGAATCCGCCCTTCTCACGAAGTGGATCGAGGACATCAAAGAGTCCGCCTCCATCCGGATCGTACAGAAGTTCGAATAGACGGTTCACCGCGGCATTACTGCCAGAAAAGCCTGTGCTAGCTGTTAAAGAATGCACAAAGCGTTTCTTGTTTTGATGTTCTTCTGTGGGGTCTTGCATGCCGAAGTCATTAAGTTCGACTGCACCCCAGAAGCTGGCGATAACAAGCTTGGGATCTCGGAAATCCTGCTAACCACTACCGCTGAAGACCTCTGGGCGGGGATGGTGGTCCACTACCCTGACGGCAGCAAACCCCAGTTTGAAATGATCCATGAGCGAGAAAAAGGCACGGGCTGGCGCCGGCCGCACACCTTCAGCCCAAAGGACCGCAAGGAAATCGGCCTTTATATTTACATTGAATGTGGGAAGGAAAATGCCGACTGCGGCGCCACAGTATATGGCACCCCGGACTTAGATAGCCCGGGACCGGTAAGAGAAATTCCCTTCGGATTTTTCGATTGCAACTAGCTTGCCGCAGCAGCCACTAGGGCTGCTTCCAGTCTAAGCCCATGTAATACGTGCGGATGCCGTAGGACTCGATGTCGGAAACGCGGTCTCTCACAGCCATTGCGTGGTAGCGCATAAAGTAGGTTTCTACGCGCTTGTTTTCGGGGAAGTCTTGGAACCAGCTGCTGTCGATTTCCCATTCGCGAAAACCGGCTTGGCTAGCAAGATCGGACTCTGGGCGCCGGCAGCTCACTTCATAGACATTGTCTGCGTCCTTCGCCACGAACCGAATCAAAAGCTGATCTTTTGAGTTCTCAACGCCCGGCATTCTCCAGAAGTAGGTCACGGGGTGGTCGACCGTTAGTTTAAGAAGCGGGTCGCCGAAATCTTTGCCGTTAATACGCAAGCCTGTCACCGGCTCGGGCATCGAGAGCATTGCACCGGCCACCCGGTCGACTTTGTCTGTGCCCGTCGTCTGGAACTGAAAGGCGCCTGCGGGGAAAGCCGGGCTGATAGACGTGAAGTATTCGCGGTTGTCGCCTTTGATGAGCGGCGTGGCAGCTTGTTGGAGTGCTGGGCCAAAAACCACATCTCCCACATCGGTGTATTCGGGGTCTTCCTGTTTCACATCGACATTGGGCGAAACCTTCCGAGTGCACACACCTCGAGTTTCCTGCAAAACAGTCGAAAACGCCGTGATGGCTTTAGGCGCTGGCGCCTGCGGCTCGATGAGTTTGAAAACCGCGGAAACCTGCCCCATCGCCGTGATGTTGCTAAACTGCTTTGTCTCCACCATCAACGAACCCATAAGAACGCCCTTGGTTTTCACCGGGGCGGGATCGGTTTGCTGCAAAAGACAACCACACAAGAACACAGGCGCGAGCCAGACGAGTCTCTTCATGGGGATCTCCTAAGATTTTATTGGGAAACTTTGTGAAACTAATCGCGTGGGTGGAACTTGCGTTGCATGGTCTTGAGATTTTCCACGTTTAAGTGCGTGTAAATCTCAGTCGTGCTAATCGAGCGGTGGCCCAGGAGCTCCTGGACCGTACGCAGGTCCGCGCCACCCTGAAGCACATGGGTGGCCACGCTATGGCGGATCATATGGGGCCAAACCTTGCGGTGAATACCCGCTTTGGTGGCATACTTGCGCAGCCATTTCCAAAGCTGTTGCCGGTTGTACGGCTTCACTCGGTCGGTCAAAAAGAAAACTTCTTGTTCTAAAAGATCGAAGCGGGCCACCCACTCGTGCCGCAGATCGCGGTAGCGCTGCGCCCAAGTAAGTGAGTCCTGACTCAGAGGCACCCAGCGTTCCCGCCCGCCCTTACCGCGGACGAGGACTAAGCCGCCCTTCCAGTCGATATCTGCCGCCAAAATGCCCGCTAACTCGCTCACGCGGCAACCCGTCGCATACCAAACTTCGAGCATGGCGCGGTCCCGCGTGCTGCCGGGCGTGTCGCCTTCGGCTGCTTCCAAAAGCGCAAAACTCTCATCGACGGTTAGGTGCTTGGGCAAGCGTTTGGTCTTCACCAGCACGGTCAAAAGTTCTGCCGGACTCGCCTCAATGCGCCCTTCCCGCAACAAGAACTGGAAGAACTGCTTCAGGGTGGAAAGCTTGCGGGCTAGCGATCGCGGCCCTACTTCACGCCGGCGCAGACGCGCTAGGTAGTCTCTCAAATGCTTATGGTCGACGGATTCGAGCGTTTGTTGGCTTAGGCGGAAAAACTCTTCGTATTGCAGCAAGTCCTGCTGGTAACTGCTTCGGGTATTCTCGGACAACCCTTTTTCTGCGGTGATGTACTGCAGGAACTCTGCAACTTCAGTCATCATGGGATATCGTCACCGATTTCATCGAAGTACGCGCGCAGCTTACGGCGCAGCCACAGAATGGCTTGCGTGTGGAGCTGGGACACGCGGCTCTCGGTTACTTCTAGCACGTCCCCGATTTCTTTCAGGTTCAAATCTTCGTAGTAGTACAAGCTCAAGACGAGGCGCTGTTTTTCTGGCAGATTCTCGATGGCTTTCGTGACAACTTCTTTCAAGCCTTTGAGGTTGAGCTGCGCCAAGGGGCTTGGGATCTTGCAGCTCTCGAGTAGGCTCAAGATGCTCTTACGATCGCTGGAATTAAAGCTCCCAGCCTCGTCGAGACTCAAGATCGAAACCGATTTCACCTGGTTGAGCAGATCGTAATACTCTTCTTTGGAAATCTTCAGTTCGTCGGTGAGCTCATCTTCCGTCGGAATGCGGCGAAGCTTTTGCTCCAAGCGCACGTGCGCGCGCTCGAGCTGTTTCGCTTTTTCGCGGACAGAGCGAGGCACCCAGTCCTGTGCGCGCAATTCGTCGAGGATTGCGCCGCGGATGCGGAATTCGGCATAAGTCTTAAATTTGTTGTCGCGGCTCGGATCATACTTATCGATGGCATCCATCAATCCAATTACGCCGCTGCTAACGAGATCATCGAATTCGATATTGGAAGGCAAGCGCACTGCGATTTTCTGAGCAATGAACTTAATAAGCGGGGCGTACTCCTTGATGAGCTTTTCCTTAGTACGGCGATCGATCTTCTTTTTGCCTTCACTGTACTTGCGGATCGGAGTCGTCATAGTTGCCCCACGGAAAGTGGAAACCTCGCGTTGCCGAAAAATTGCAAGCCCGCCGAAACATTGATTGGCAGCTTTAAAAGCTCTGCCAACACACAACGGAACCGGCGCGTTAGTTCATGGCCCGGGTAACGCTCCACGAATGGCTGTTGAAACCGAATCGATTCGGACATCTTTTGTTCCCAAGGAATGATGTCCAACAGAGAAACGCGAACTCCGAGGTGGCTCTCTGCCACTTCCCCGAAGCGTGCGATGACTTTTTCAGTCTCCGCATGGCTCTCACTCATCGTGACGATTAAGCCAAAACGCCGCACGCCGAACCGCTTGGAAAGCACTTTCATTATAGCATACGCATCTGTGTAACTAGTAGGCTCGCCCGTGGTCACGATCACGTGTTGGTGCGATGCAGCAGCAAATTGAATCACCGCGGAATGAATTCCTGAGGAGTGATCGAGAAAGATCACATCGTGTTGCTCGGAGAGCTGGTCCAGCTGGTAGAATAACGCGTTGCGCGTGGGCTCATCGAGTTCTTCAAAGCCGACTCTTCCCGAGGGTGCGGCGATCAGCGCGAGATTGTCCCGCACACGCACCGTGGCATCCGCCAAAGTGATTTCACCTTTAAGCACCCGATCGATTGTCGCATTGGGCCGCACTCCGAGAGTCAGTCCGAGTTTCCCCAAGGACCAATCCCCATCAATGAGCAGAACGCGTTTGCCTTGCGCCGCCAGCAGGCATCCCAGATTCGCCACAAGGCTCGTCTTACCCACTCCACCCTTACCGCTCGAAACCGAGATTACGCGTGCCATATTTTCTCCTTAGACCAAATTCTCTGTGCCGTGCGCTGCGCCGGCATCCATCAAAAATGTTTGCTCGCGAGTGACGATAGGCTTGCGCACTAAGAAGCGTGCAAGGTCTGCCACTTCGAAAAACGCCGCACCCTTCGATAGCTCCGGGCTCACAGAGCACGCGAGCAGCGGGAGCTTCGTCGTTTTCAAAACGTCATAGATGACACCTGCGCTGCCAACGACATCCAGGCGGGTGAACGCCAGAGCAACGGGCGCTAAGCGTGAAAAGTTATCAATCGACCGTAGCAACTCTTCCAAGCGCTGGCTCGCATCCAGAACCACAAGCGTGTTCAAATCACGGCAGTGCTTTTCCACCTGTGCATACAGTGGACCACCACGATCTACCGACGGCGTATCGAGCAAGAAAACTTGGTCGGCTCGTTTTTCCTGAGTGCCCTCTGCGTGGAAAGGCACCTCGATGAGCTTTGCGTAAGCCGCGAGCTCTTGCCGCCCAACCACCTTGCGGCGGTCGCAGCTCGACAGGCGAACCGAAACGCCTTGGCCGCGCAAAGACACTGCAAGTTTCACGGTGAAGCTCGTCTTCCCAGATCCCGGAGCACCCACCACTGCCCAGCTCCGGCGGGTCTGGAAGATGTCCGGCAAGAGGGTTTTCATCTGAGCACTGAGAAAACGCGTCTTCACCTTCTCGAGAAATTCCGCGTTCTCACAATCTTGGCGCGAGTAATCCATGACAATTTGGCGCGCGAAGGCACGCGCTGTATCCAGAGAAAGCCCCACGGAGAGCAGATCCATTTCCAAATCCGAGGCAGGCACGGTGGGCACAGCTTTGCGCACCGGTGTAGCCGCTGGCGTAGGTGCCGGCTTTTTGCGTGCTGCCACTTCGATATTCTCAACGGGCGATGTCTGGTGACGGCGGTGGGGAAAAACCTTCTCTAACGTCTTTGCATCTAGGCCCTTCGCCTTTTCTTTGCGTTCGACTGCCGCCGTGATTTCTACAGAGGGCTTTTTGAATAAGCCGCGGTGTACTTCTTCGGTCGAAAGAATTAAGGCGTCGGGGCCCATCTCGGTTTTCACCCGCAGGAGGGCCTCTTCAAATGTGGCGGCTTCAAATTTCTTAATATTCATCTAACCCTCCTAGGCATGCACGGATCCGACCATGCGGATCTTGGCAAAGGATGCAATTTCATTGGCCGAGATGATCATGAGGTTTGGAATGTACCGCTCTACATGTTTGCGCAATAGCGACCGGATAAGCGGGTGGCACAGGAGCACTGGCGTGCCCGAAGCAAAAACCGTCCGCTCCAAAGATCCCTGCAAGCCTTTGATCAGCTTTTCGTACATTCCGGGCTCTAACTGCAGACTCGGGCCGTTCTCCCCGCGCTGGTAAGAACGCAAAAGCTGATCTTCCAAGCCCGGCTCCATAGTCAAAACTTCCATCTCTGTCGACCCGCCAGCAAACCGCTGCGTGATAGTGCGCGCCAAAGCGGCACGCACATGCTCGGTGAGCAGGTCTGGATCTTTCTGGGTCGGAGCGTAGTTAGCGAGAGTCTCCAGCACCGTGAGCAAGTCGCGCATGGGCACTTGCTCGCGCAGCAGGTTTTGGCAAACTTTGAGCACGACGCCCAGGCTCAAGTGCTTGTTCAACTCTTCGACTACCTTCGGATTGGATTTCTCGATGGTATCGATCAAAGAATGCAAAGCCTGGCGCCCGATGAGCTCCGAAGCGTGTTTACGGACGATCTCCGAAAGGTGGGTGGCCACAATCGTAGGATTATCGACGACCGTGTAACCCGCAATCTGTGCGCGCTCGCGGTGCTTTTCTTGAATCCACAACGCCGGCAAACCAAATACGGGCTCCTTTGTCGATATCCCCGGGATATCTGAGTCTGCACCGCCCGGATCCATAGCCATAAGGTAGCCGGGCATTAATTCACCGCCACCGACGGATACCCCTTTGATCAAGATTCGGTATTCAGCGGGTTGGATTTCCAAGTTGTCCTTGATGCGGACCTTGGGAACCACAATCCCCAGCTCACGGGCAAACTCTTTACGTAGGCCAAACACGCGCTCCACGAGATCGCTCTTCTGTTCTCCTTCGACGAGGGGCACCAAGCCATAACCCAGCTGAAGCTCCAGAATGTCTACTTCGGGCGGCGCTTGCGTGTCGGAAGCGACAGCATCCGCTGCCTTGCGCTCTTTCTCGACCTTCTCGACTTCATCCGCTTTTTTCTGCTGAGTAGCCAAGTACGAAACGCTTCCTAGAATGACAGCAAGCGTGAAGAAGGGCGTGCTCGGAATACCCGGGAGAAGTCCCAAGAACACAAGAATGACCGCCGTGTAACCAATCGCGCGGGGCTGGAATAGAATCTGCTTAGTGACATCTTTCGAGAGCTCATTGCCGCTCGCAGCGCGGGTCACGATGATACCAGCTGCCGTCGAAACAACGAGTGACGGGATCTGTGTGACCAAGCCGTCCCCGATGGTCATCAGGGTGTAGATCTGAGCCGCATCGCCTACAGACAAGCCCTTTTGCAAGACACCGATCGCCAAGCCGCCGATGATGTTAACGACTGTGATTAAAATCCCCGCTATGGCATCACCGCGGACGAACTTACTAGCACCGTCCATAGCCCCATAGAACTCGGCTTCGGATTCAATCTTCTTACGGCGACTCTGCGCTTCTTCTCGGTCAATGACACCGGCAGTGAGATCGGCGTCGATACTCATCTGCTTACCGGGAATCGCGTCCAAGACGAATCGGGCGGCGACTTCCGCGACGCGGCCGGAACCTTTGGTGATAACGATAAAGTTGATAATGATAAGCAAAAGGAAGACGACCGTACCGACGATATAGCTTCCGCCGACGACCATGTTCCCGAAAGTCTCAATCACGTGCCCAGCGGCCGCTGTGCCTTGGTGCCCTTCCAAAAGCACCAAACGCGTAGAGGCAACGTTCAGCGCTAGCCGAAAGAGAGTCGCAAAGAGCAAGATAGTCGGGAAAACGGAGAAATCGAGTGGGCGCGCGGCATAGACCGCGACCAATAGAATAGCGACGCTGATCGTGAAGCTCGTCACCAGCAGTAGATCCAAAAGCCAAGGCGGCATGGGCAGAACCATGACCACCAAAGTGCCCAAAAGGCCTAAGGCCAAAAACACATCGCTGTTGCGGAGCAACCGGTTAAGACTCAACTGCCGTTCTTCTGCCATGATCTACCTCTTTTTACGCGACGGCCTGTGCGCTACGCCCTTTGAGCCGGTACACGTAGCTCAAGACTTGCGCGACCGCGCTATAGAGATCTTTGGTGATACTTTTCCCTACGGGAATCTGTGCATAAAGGGCGCGCGCCAACTGGCGGTTCTCGACGAGCGGCACGCCTGCGCCTTTGGCGATTTCTCGGATTTTCATCGCCAGGAAATCCACGCCTTTTGCCACCACACGGGGGGCATTCATTTTGTCTGGATCATATTGCAGCGCGACCGAATAATGCGTGGGGTTGGTGATAATCACGTCGGCCTTGGGCACGGCTTCCAGCATGCGCCGGCGCGCCATTCGGCGCTGCACATTGCGGATGCGAGACTTCATTAAAGGGTCCCCTTCGCGCAGCTTATATTCCTCGCGGACCTCGCGCTTCGTCATACGCATCTGCTTTTCAACGCGGTAGCGCTGGTAGAAGAAGTCACCCGCTGCGAGAACTCCGAGAACACCCGCCAACATGAAGAACAACCGGAGCGTATCGTTCAAAATCAGCGTGGTTACTTCAGGCACGCTTCGATTGAAATAGTGGCCTGCTTCAAAAGCGCGCGCTTTGAGAAAGAACCATGCGACGCCCAA
>JAIEOG010000132.1 GCA_019750655.1 bacterium | reverse complement strand
TGATTCAAGAAGTCTGATTTAGAAACGAGAAATTATTTCGCTTCTGCAGGTTTTTCGTCGCTGGTTTCAATGAGTTTGCGAAATGTTCTCGATGCTCCAAAAATCAGACCCGACATCAGCGTGGCCTCCTTCTCGCTGCCGAAAGCCTTGCAAGCCGTGCCAGCTAAGGCTCTACGCACGAGAAGACACACTTTTCTCAGCGCTGATACGAAGGGGGGAGACTAAGTGTTCAGTCAGGAACAGCGGGGCACGGGATGTGCCCCCAGGAGATTAAGCGGACACTTCCGACGGAGCAGCAACGTACTTGTTCACCTTCGGCTTTTCAGCCAACCCGGTGCGCAGGCAACGTGTGCAGACGTAAGCGCGCTGGTTCACTCCCTCAACCGCCAAGCGAACTCGCTGTAGGTTGGGGAAATTGCGCGTTTTGGTTTTGATATTGGAGTGGCTCACTCGGTTGGCCACTGCCGGCATTTTTTCACAGAAATAACATCGCCTTGCCACGGTACACCTTTACGTTCGTGAAGGGATTTTTGTAAGGGAAAAGGTCTTCAAATTCAAGCATAAAGAAAGGGGAATTATTTTCACAGCAAGCGCCTTTTCGGTTAGCCTAAATGCATGCGCAGATCCCTACTAGCCGTGTTTTTCTTGGGGCTCGCCATTGCCCTGGCTTGGGATTTCTCTGGTTTCTGGGAGCAGTACCTTTATTACCGCACCGCCGCCTCGTCCGGACGGGAACAGGTTTCGGACCCTTCGGAGCCAGGGGAAGTAATTGTGGTGCTCACAGGCGATGCAGGCCGCATTCCACGGGCTCTCGAGCTCTTGCGCGCTCGGCCCCAGAGCCGCCTCTTGATTTCCGGCGCGGGTAAAGGCGCCAACCTCACGGAACTTTTGAACCAGCAAGGCAATTCCATGGTGGATCTGGGACAGGTTTGGAACCGGATTTCTGTCGAGTCGAGCTCGGCTTCGACGGTGGAAAACGCCTACTTCTCGGGCAAAGAGTGGAACGACTCGCCGCCCAGCCGGATTATTCTGGTGACCTCGGACTACCATATGGGGCGATCGCTCGCGATTTTCCAAAAGGCATTTCCTGGCATGCCTATTTTCCCCTATGCGGTGAGCAGCCCCGTCCCAGCGTCCTCGGCCGGCTTTCTATGGAAGCTCGGGTCGGAGTACTGGAAGAGCACCGCATACCGACTGGGCCGGCTCTTCGGACTTTGACGGCGTAATCCCGCCTCCTTTATTCTTCCGCTACTTTGGAGGCTTCGATGCGGCGTTTGGTTTTTGTCTTGGGTTTGGTGGCGACTTCGGTGATGGCGGCTCCACGGGGCAGCGGATCGACGGGGTGCTTGGAAGGCGGCTGGGCACTCGGGAGTGCTCCTCGTGACGGGCAGTTTCTAGTCGATTTGATTGAATGGAACCAGCGTTTCACTCCGTCGGACAGACTGCACATCGTCTTCAATAATGTGTTTTCGCTTTCGTCTCCTTCCACGGCTCCCACGGTAGCCAATAATAGCGTGAACTACTTTTCGCAGTTTCGGCTACAGACCGACACGGCGAATACGTATTTCTTCACCATGGCAAATGCGGGAGCTTACCTTGATTACCGCATCCTAGACGGGCTTACGGTTGCTCTGGGGCATATGCGCACTCCATTCGGAGCAGAGTCGGTGCTTTCGCGCTATGACACGGCTGCTTACTTTTACTCCTCCAGTTTCCGTCAAGCGCAAGCCCAAGGGTGGCTTTGGGATTTGGGCGTTCTCTTCACATTGAAGCGCCGTTGGATTCCAGGGGAACTCACTTTGGGCGTACTCGATGGAAAAGCAGCGACGGGGCAGGGTAGTCCGTCGGTGGTTGCCCGGTATGAAGCGTCGTTGGATATCGGCCGCTACACCTTGGTGCCTTCAGGCTCTCTCTATGTTGGGAATTTCCCCGGTGCCTCCAATGATCTCGGGTTCACGCTAGGCCTAGAAGCACTACTGGGGGCGTTCTCGCTCCAGGCAGAGTGGGTGCAGGTCGACGACGCTACTTCTACACATACGCGTAGTCTTTACTTTGAACCGGCCATCGACCTTGGAGTGGCTGAAGTCGCGGCTAAGGCGGATTTTCAGACGCAAGGGACTACATCGGACATGCACCTTTCCTTTGCACTGACGAAAATGCTCACCCAGAGATTGCGTGCTCGGGCGCTGTTCCAGATGGCGGGGCTCAACGGGAATATCCGGGCCGGGGAACGCGACTTTCGTATCTTAATTGGGGCTGATTGGTAAGCGCAGCAGGCGGTCGGCGCAGCGGAGGGCCGCGCCTTTGCGGCTTTGCACATAATCCAAAGCCGCTTGCCCGCGCCCTTTGCGGTCCCGCGCATTTTGAATCAGGCGCTTAACGGTCGCGGAAAAATCTGCGGCATTCGAAACCCGCGTGACCCCTCCGTTTTGAAGGGAAGCCATCTCCGTAGCTTCGAGTGAGTTGTGGTGGTGTGGGCCCACTAAAACGGGAACGCCGTAAACCGCGGGTTCTAAGACATTGTGCACACGCGCGACGAAGCTTCCGCCGACAAAAGCGAGATCGGCCTCGCGGTAAAGCTCCGCGAGCCACCCCACGCTGTCGACTAGAAAAATATCGGCTGGATCCGAAGAACGGCGCGACCAGCGCTCGCACTTCAGCCCTTGCTCCTGAGCCCAGGCTTCTAGGATCCTCAAAAAGCCTTCCTTAGGCTCGTGTGGGACAAGCACCACCGACCACTGGGCCGCCACGAGATCCAACAGCCCTGGTTTGAGGGCTTCGAAGTCTTGCTGCCAAAGGCTAGCGCCCACAAAGAGCGGGCGTGGGAGGTGGACGGAGCGAGGCGATTGCTCCGTTCGGGCGCGGCGGGCAAGCACACGATCGATGCGAGGGTCGCCGAGGACGGCACGGTTATGTGAGGGCACAAAAGCAAAGCGCTGGGCGCTAAGTTCGTCGACAGTCGCGAAAAGTGTGGCCTGTTTCAGCCAGGGTTCGAAATACCCGAATGTCCGGGCCGTTCCCTGAGGCACAAAAACGGACAAGAAAACGGTCGGGATGTTTTGCTGGCCTAGCCCCGTGAGCATTTCTGGCCAGAACTCTCGGTTTAGAAATACCGCAGCGCGGGGCCGCAACCCCTTCAGAAAGCCCTTCACCGCCCACGGAAAATCCAGAGGAAGATAATCCCAAGCAGTCCACGGGATACTTAGCCCTGTTTTTTCTCTGCGGCTTTGCTCAAGCAAGATGGCTTTGCGTCCGCTGGGTGAAAAACAGGTTAGAAAAATGGGGGCTTCCGCAGAACGCCGGCGGAGTTCTTCGACTATCGGCAGCGCCTGTTCAAACTCTCCGCTGGAGGCAAAATGAAACCACCACGCACCTGGGTGTTTGGCTCCGAAGTCGCGGGCGCGGGCTTTAAGCCCTCGGCGGCCGAGCAGGCCTTGGCGCACTTTTGGGATTACGAGAGCGGCCGCACAGACGGCTAGAAAAAAGAACGGGTAAATAACTCGCCAAGCCCACTTCATGTGGTTTCCTGCCCGAGGGCAAGCGCTTCTGCGAGCACGCGATCGCTCGTCGTCAAATCCAGGCACCACCGGCGCGAACGGATGCAGGGGGCCTGCCCATTTTTGGAGCAGGGCCGGCACCAAAGCGTGTTCTCGACGATCCGGGACTTTGGGTGAAAAGGTAGGCAACCCATTTCACCGCTTGTGGGCCCAAAGATCAGGATACTGGGAACACCCAGCGCATCGGCTAGGTGCATTAGACCCGTATCATTTGCGATGGTGAATCGGCAGTGCTTCAGTAGCGCGCCGGATTCGAGAAGTCCGAGTTTGCCTTGGGTGTTAATGACACGCGTGGGATCGAGTCCGCGAGTGAGTTCCTGGCAAAACGTATCCGAAGGGCCTCCGAACACCACGAGCTGGTAAGCCGTTTTCGCAAGGAGCTTTTCGATTAACTCTCGGAAACGCTCAGGGGGCCAGCGCTTGCCGTTCCATTGTGCGGACGGAACGATCGCAACCCGTTGAGTGCCATCGGCTACAAGGCCTGTCTTAGCTAGCGCGGACGATTCGGACGCGTCATCAACATGGAACTCCGGGCCTGCGCCATCGTAGAGAACCCCCCAAGGAGCTAGGGGATCGACAAAGCGTTCTAAAAAACGCCGTTTGGAAACCAACGGAAGTTTGAAGGTCATCAAAAGCGCGCGGCGTAGGTACTGCTTGCTGAAGTACGCTTTGTGCTTACTGCGCACCCAAGGCATCAATAGGCGAGTGCGGAGTGAGCGGTGGGCGTCGTAAACCAAGTCATAATCAACCGCGTTGATGTCGCGCAACAACCCGCGTAACCCACGCCATCCTGAATGCCGTGGCAAACCCCAAGCATGCGTTAGGTGCGGGTTGAAGCGGATGAGATCCTGGAAATCCGATCGTACTAGAAAGTCTATTCGCGCATCGGGAAATTGGGTTCGTAGACACCGAATCATGGCCGTGGCCATGACGATATCGCCTAAGCTACTAAAGCGCAGAACCAGAATCTTCTTAGGGGCTGCGCGCACTCACATTTCCTTGGGACAACCCATCCCGAGAAGTTTTAGCCCATTGGCTAGCGTCTGCCGGGTGGCTTCTACTAGGCTGAGTCTCAGGGCGCACTGGACCGGATCAGTCGCTTGGAGCACGGGCAATTGGTAATAGAACTTATTCAAGGCTCGCGCGAGATCGACCAAGTAGCGGGTCAGGTGCACAGGGTCGTTGTCTCGTACGCAGGTGTGCAACGTGGCACGCAGCCGCCCTAGGACGAGCGTGAGCGCTTCTTCTTCCTCGGCAAAGACATACCCCGCGGGCGCTTTCTCCAGAGTGGTCGCGAGGCCTTTGTCGCGCGCTTTTTGCAGAAGCGACTGGCAACGCACCAGCGAATACTGGATATATGGCCCTGTCTCGCCGTCAAACGCGAGAACATGTTCCCAGTTAAATTCAATATCGCGCTGGCGATTCACAGACAGGTCGCCGAAGATCACGGCTCCCGTACCGACCATTTCTGCCACTTCGCCCTTGTTCTCGAGCGCCGGGTTCTTATTGGAACATTCCACCAAGGCTCTCTCGCGCGCTTCGTCGAGCAAAGAGTCGAGGAAAATCACGCGGCCTTCGCGCGTAGACATTTTCTCGGCGCCAAAGAGCACCGTCCCAAACGAAAGATGCTCGCACTTATCTGCCCAGGAGTGCCCCATCTTCTTCAGCACACCAAAAAGCAATTGAAAGTGCAGTTTTTGCTGTTCGGAGACGACATAGTACATCTTATGAAAGCCAAAACGCTTGTGGCGATCGACTGCTGCGGCGATGTCGCGCGTGAGGTAGAGCGTCGTTCCGTCTTTCTTCTGGATAAGTGCGGGAGTTTGGAGCCCTTCCACATCGACAATCCAAGCGCCCTCGCTCAAGCGAGCTTCTGCTTTGGACTTTACCTCTTCCAGCGTCTTTTGGATCTCGGGGATGTAGTGGCTTTCACCCTCGACGATGTTGAACCGCACCTGCAGGCGATCGAGCGTGCGCTCTGCTGCTGCGAGACTTAGGTCGCGGATCTTTTTCCAAAGCGCGGTGGTTTTTGCGTCGCCTTCTTCTAAGAGCTGCAAACATTTCGAAGCGCGCTCCAGATAGCTTGGATCCTGCTCGGCCGCTTGGTGGAATTTCACGTACAGCTCGAAAAGGTGATCCATTACTTTGGAGAGTTCTGTCGACGACAGGACGGAAGCGTCTCCCCAGAGCTCCACAGCTGCGAGCAGGCGTGCGAACTGGCTGCCCCAATCGCCTACAAAGTTCATGCGATCGGTAGGGTAACCCAAGGCTTCATAGATATTCGCGAGCACATTTCCGATGAGTGTGGTGCGGATGTGTTGGACACCGAGTTTCTTTGCGATGTTCGGAGAGCAGAATTCAATGAGCACTCGTTTGCCGGCGCCGGAGCTATCTCCGCCGTAGCGATCCTTCTCAGCGAAAACTCGCTGGCAGATGCCTTCGTAGAGCGGCCCAACCGCCCAGCGGAAATTGGCATACGGGCCTGCCGCACTGACCGTGAGTCCATCACGGGTGAAAGTCTTTACCAGTTCGGCTGCGAGCTCGTTCGTCGGGCGACGCAAGACCTTGGCAACCTTGAAGCACGGCAACGCCAAGTGCCCCATCTGCGGATTGGGCGGAAAGCTGAATTCCTGATCGACCCACTCGGGGGTGATTTCGGGGTGGTTCCACAGGCGCGCGATCTCGCCTGCTAGCTGGGTTCGAATATCAGAAAACGGCATTTACGGTTCCCTTTAGAAAAGATCCCGAGCTTAGCGAAACCGGGACCTTCCATCAAGGGTTGCTGGTATTTACAGAAGCGGACTCTAGCGGAAGGGGTTTCTTACGGCCTACAAGCTTGGCCACGATGGCTTTGGCCTCCAGGAGAGGGCCGATCGGGTACGGCAGATGGCAGCCGATCTGCGGCGAAAGCCAACTAGCCAACGGAGTCCGCGTTTCCGATCGTAAGGCGGTATGCGTATAGACCTCGCGCGACCGGCATTGCAGAAAATCGCTGGTAGCACGCCGCTGTTCCGGTGTGTGGCAGGTGTCCATGCCCAAGGCGTAAGGCAGAGCCACCAGCCCCTTTTCTAAAAACGGGAAGAGGCGGTAGGCCCGCGCGAGCGCCTGGCTCCCTTGCTCCGAAATCGCTTCGAGTCCCGCTTCTGCGGGGGCTGTCGCCCAAAATGTCAGGCGCTTGTGTTGTGCATCGGTTTCCAAGCTAAAGGGCCAGATTTCCGACATCGGATCGGGGATGAGCGTGTGGTCGAAATACACGGACCAAGGAAGTACCGGCGCAGGCACCGTCTCCGGACGTGCGTCGATCTCAAACGGGTAAAGCGCGTGGTACGTCAACGGGTCGCGGCCAATTCCCAGCGCTTGTGCAAGCCCCGGACAACCCGCTAGCAATGATTTGAGGCTGCGGCTATCGAGGTTGAAGATCCAATGGCGGCTGGTGATTTCTGTCTGATCTCGGAAACGCAGTGTGAGCCGCTGGTTCTGCACCGAAAAGGATTCCACCGGATTTTCAAATTCGTTGAATGCGAAAGAGTGCAGATCGCTTACGTGAGCTGCATAAGGGTTCCAGCTTTGTAGCTGCGTGAAGTAGCGACTGTAATGGACGAGCGTTTCAGCACTGAGCCGGCTGCTGCGCCCAAGACCTTTCCAGAGCCCCTGGGCGTAAGCCAGCCATTGCGGGTGCGCTGTGAGCGCGCAAGCCATCGCCTGCTTGGCTTCTTTGGCCGGTCGCAAGAAAGCATCCAGGGCTGTTTGCTCCTTCGGAGCTGCCGGGACTGTCACGAAACGCGCAACGCACTCGTCCGTCCAACGTAAGGAATTGTCGGGTGAAAGAATCTCGGGGCTAAAGCTCACGCCGGCCGGCAGGCCAAAACTCTGGGCGAGCGCCGAGGGAAAGAGCAGCGATTGCTGTGGTTGCGCGGAAGAAACCCACGCGAAAGAGCCGGATTCGCCGCGCTCTTCAAGCGCTTTGCGCAAGGCCGAGAGCATCCAAAGGCCCGCGGGCTCATTGCCCACAACGGCACAGCGAAATTCGTCGAATGCCACTAGCCACCCCCCGTTGATATCCTGGGCTTTAGACTATAGTCTTAAGGCCTAACTGACAATGGCCGGAGGCCTCTTGAAATACGCAATCTGGATCTTGATGCTGAGTTTAACTCCTAGCTGGGGCGCTACTCGAGATTCCGTTTACCTGCTGCCTCTCGAATGCTCGGAGCTCATGCCAGACAACGCGCCTTTCGTCGGATTTTTTGAAGGCGTCGGACGAGCTAATCTTCGCTCCGATGGCGCACTCACGAAACGGGTTTTTCGTCTTATCGCAATCCGCGAGCGTTTGCAGAGTGCGGCGGCATTGGCGCCCGATCAGAACCCCATCGATCTGCTTATCCGCAAGACGCTCTGCTTTTTCCGCGAAAAGAAAGAGCCTTTGAAAACGGTTTCTGTCGACGATGCGGAGTTTCTGACCTTTCTCAAAGAATCGCTTCCCGATCTTGAACGCAAAGTCGATCAAACCGTCTTGCAGATCGAGACTGAAAAACAACAGCGCAAAGTTTACGAAAAGATGCTCCAGGCCAATCAAGCCCTAGAAGCGTCTCTGCGCGCCAAGGCGGAGTTGGATGCCGATAGAGATTTTGAACGGCTAACCAAAGCCGCAAAGCAGCAAGCCCGGAGCAAAGAGTGAAAGCTCTTTCTCAAGCTAAGCTCAAGAAGTTCCTATTTGAGCTAGGGGACGGTGCGTCTCGAGTTCTACTGAAGCACTTCCAAAAAGTCCGTAATATCGAACGCAAAGCCGGTGCAGGCATCGTCACCGAGGCCGATAAAAATGCCGAAAACTACCTAATTAAGAACATCTTTAGAGAATTCCCGAATAGTTCGATAATTACAGAAGAAACGGGAACCCACGGGAAGTCGAGTGATTTGGTTTGGATTCTCGATCCCTTGGACGGCACCACGAACTACGCACATGGTTTTCCTTGGTTCTGCGTTTCTATCGGTGTTTACCGGGAAGGCAAAGCGCTTGCCGGCTTGATTTACCAACCGCTTACGAAGGAGCGGTTTTACGCGCACCGGGGCCAAGGGGCTTTTTTGAACGGAAAGCGGTTGAAGGTTTCCAAAACCGCCGAACTTCAGGACGCTC
>JAIEOG010000253.1 GCA_019750655.1 bacterium | reverse complement strand
ACGAGCTCAAAGCCGATCTGTTTGTCGTGGGGACTCAACTGGATCACTCCCGCAAAGTGATTTTCGGCCGCTACAGCACGGACAAAGTTTTCGACGCGTATTCGCAGTATGATTCTGGTGCGTTAATTTCAGATGCCGTGGCGGCGTCGATGTCTCTGCCGCCGATCTACGCGCCGTACCCGATCAAGCACGCGGGCGGGAAACAGCGTTACTACATCGATGGCGAAATCCGCGAGACGCTATCGACCCATGTTGCGAAAGATAATAGTTGCGATCTCGTGATCTGCTCCTACACGCACCAGCCGTACCACTTTAAGAACGAGATCGGATCCTTGTTCAACTACGGCATTGCAGCGATTGTGATCCAGACGGTTTACCAAGCCATCGAGCAAAAAGTTTATGGCGCGCGCAAAACTCAGGAGAACAAAGTTCTCGCGTTGAAAACGGTGCGCGATTTTTTCAAAGAAAAGAAGTATCCGGAAGAAGATCTACAGGAGCTTTCTCAACGGCTGCAGACGGCGCTCGATTTCAACGAGAGCTTAAACTACATCTTTATTCACCCCGAGCCCCGCGATCGCGAGATGTTCTTTGGCGATCACTTCACTCTCGATGCACAGACGCTCCAGAACGTCGTCAGCATCGGCTACCGCCGCGGTATGGCGGAGCTCCGCCGCTACGAATTCGTGCCTAAAGCCGTAACCTAATGGCATACGCCTTGCTCTAGTCCTGCCTGGGTTGTGGGGTAGCCTGCCCAAGGCCGACCCCTACGTCGAAAGACTGGCCAGAGTGACAGTTTACGTCGCCGGCTTAGGCACGAGAGAGCAGTGAAAAAAAAATCGAAACTGGCTTGGTTCAATCCCAAGCCCCTGGCCCGGCATGTCCGCCGGTTCACCCAGTTCGCGCGCAAAGTAGCGAGCCATCCGCAAACGACGCTCGTTTGGGTTGCCGTGCTGCTGTTCTTTGCAGCTTTGAACTGGCGCCTTTACCGCTCGCAATGGACGCCTTCTGAGCCTCTAGATATTTCCGCATTTCCGGCCACTTCCGAACAACCGTTTGCGATCCCTTATGCCTTGCCGATGGAAGTGCCGCCAATTCAGCGCTCGTCGTGGGATTTTTTCAAACCCGAATGGACTGCTATGCAGCCCGGCGCTTGGGATAAGGACGTAGGCATCCCGGCAGAAGAGGGCACTGTCGAGGAAGCGGCTTTGCGGCGTCTCGTCCAGGATCCAGAGCACCGCCTGCTTGGGGAATTTGAAGTCACTCGTGAAATCCGCGATCGCGTGGTTTTTTGGATGCGCGTGCAAGCGCAATACAACAGCCAGTTCCGCATCATCCACGACCGGCACAACCCTTCCGTGATTTACGGTGTAGCAGATTTTTCCCCACTCTTTCGCAGCGCTGAAAGCAAAGGCCGCGCTCTCACGCTCGTTTGGCGGCACGAACAACAGATTCTAAAAACGATCCGAGCCAAGCTCTCGGAGGCCGCCGGGCTTACGCGCACGCGCACTCTCGCGCCCTGGGAACGTAGCCAGCTGCGCGCGTTTCTCTCTAAAGCCGGCGCACTGGATGCGACTCGCGCTGCAGAACTCGTCCGCGGCATCCGTTCGCAATCTGGCCAGCGGGATGAAATCATTGCCGCTCTGACGCGTTCGGAAGACATCCTGCCTTACATCGAAGCTACGTTTAAAACCTATGGCTTGCCTACGGAGTTAGGACGCATCCCGTTTGTGGAGTCGAGCTTCAATGTGCGCGCACATTCTAAGGTGGGTGCCGTGGGAATGTGGCAGTTCATGCCGGTTACCGCGCGCCAAATGATCCACCCGACACGCACGGAGCTCTGGGGAGATCCTTTGCGCCAAACACGTGCGGCTGCACGCATGCTGCTCATCTTCCGCAGTCTCTTGCCGGATTGGAGCACAACGGTCACTGCCTATAATTCTGGTGTAGGGCGTCTACAGCGTCTTTCTCGGCGGTATGGCGTGAAAAATGTGGCGCCCCTTTTGGAAGTTCAGGATTCGTCGGGGTTAGGGTTTGCGGGGAAGAATTTCTACGCGCAATTCTTATCTGCGAACTTAGTAGAAGCCTACCAAAAGGAAATCTTTCCTCTCAAACACCGCGTGGAACAGCATGCGATGCTGGCCTTTGATCGGCCGAAGTCTTTCGTGCGGCGATTCCAGAATAGCCGTTAAGGTGTGGCGTCGACTGCGATGGAATCCATGCCATCGCCAATGCGAACAGGGCGAGGCCCCGTCTTGCGGCCGGCGTCGTCTTTCCATTTGAGCAAGTAATCGCCCGCGGCGAGGTTCGTAAAGGTAAACCCTGGAGCAGCTTCCGTGAGGCAGAGCTCTTCATCATCGGCATCGGGAGAGAATGGGAAGGGTCCATGCCCTTTATCCACCAGCTTACCTTCCGCGATGGACCAGAGCTCAGCGTGCAAGCAGCTGCCTTCTTCCAAGCCCTTAAACAGCGCTTCCGAAGTCCCGGCGATGAGGTTTCCCGATCCGCGTGCCGAAATGAAACCTTGAGGGTTCGGGCCCACATCGGCCTGTTGAGCCCCCGCGAGGCCCAACTCTACAAAACCCTCAGGAACAAGGTAGGGTTTGTGCGGAACCATCGCACGCTTCGGGTTCCAAGGAAGCGTGATGCGTGATAACCGGTAGCCCGGGGCCTCAACATCGATAGAAACCGTTCCCACAGGAAAATCGATTCCTGGGATTTCGAAATAGCCTGCGTCTTTACTGGTAGTTTCAAACTCAGCGTCGCCCACGAGACGGATCGTAGCTCCCACGATGGGGCGCTTGTCGGGATCGATAAGGTTGCCTTTGAGCGTGTGCACGCCGGCGCGTCCTAGCTCAACGTAGTAGCCTGATTGCGGCATCACGGTCGCTTCGTAAGTACGCAGCTGCGTTTCTGGCCTCGTAATCTGGCGGTGCGTAGCGGAAGCCGGCAGGTTGAAGAAGCTGAAATACCCCAAATTCGACGTGCGGGGCTGGAATTTATCCTGGAAGAACTGGAAGTAAGAACCCAGCGATAAAAGGTGGTTTTGCAGGTCGACGCGTGTATCCGCTTGCGGCTGCAACGTCTGCGGATCGAAAACACGGCCCATTAGCACGGACGTACCGGCCCCTAGGCCCACACCAGTCCCTTTATCCGAGACCGCCAAGCGCTTTGCGATCGCGACCGTTTGCGATTTAGAAACCAGGTACACCGGTTGGTACGCATCGGACTGATAGATCGGCACCGTCTGGAAAGTACGGAAATAGTTCTGGGCGCGGACCTCAAAAACGTAGGTAAAGCCATAGGCGAGATCGGGAATAACGACATTGCCTCGCTCGTCCGCATAGAAAACCCCGCGCTCGGGGTAAGAGACAATGCTGACTTGGCCATTCGCGATTTTCTCGCCTTCCGATACAGTCGACGGGCGCTCGTGCTCCGGGGAAGCGCCCTTGAAGAGCGTCAACACAACCGTGGCGCGCTTGCCCGAGCGATTGCCACGCACTTCGTGCAGAGAAGCCAAGTCGGGAGCAAAGCGCTGGTGTTTCCAAACCGTTTCGGAATTGATTTCCACAGGGTGCTGGATTTCACGGTACGGACGCTCGACGTCCTGCGGGCGGTAAACGCCAGCAACTAGTGCATAGCGGCCCCGCAGCACGTCTGCGCTTTCACGGTAATTTCCTTCGCCATCAGGCAGCAAGAAGAGCGTGCCTTGTGGATCTCTTGTGCCCAAAGGTTGGAGATAGAGTTCAATGTGCGCGCGGTTTTCTTGCAACCACTGCTGAAGATCCTGCTTAGGAGTCAGGCGAACATAGAGATCCGTTTCAAAAGGTTTCGTGAGATTCGCCGCAATGGCGCTCGTGGTTTGGTTAGTCAACGCCGAGTGAGTATCCGCTGGAGTTTCCGACGCGACAGTACGCGGTTTCGGCAAAGCTTCCGTCACCGTAGTTGCGACGACCGTCGGAGCCGGAAGCGATGGCAACGCGGCGGCGCTCGCCGAAATAGTCCACGGCAAAGCCACAGGAGGGGTTTGCGCGGTCTGTAGAGGAGAAACCGGCGGAACGCCCAGCGCTTCCAGAACTTCTGGCGGCACCAAGGGCTCATCCTTAGGAGGTGGCAGCATCTCTTGGGAGATCGGCCTTGGCTTAGACTGCACCACGACGCGCCGTCGGGCCGGGGGGGTTGCGACTGGCTCTTTCGCTTCTACTACAGGCGCTGTCGCCATTTCTGCAATCGCGACTTCTGCGCCCGCCGCTTTCTTGGCTTCGGCCACGCGGGGGGTGGGCTCGGGCTTTTCCAAGTCCGCAACAATCGAAGCAGGAGGCGCCGCAGGCCTCCCTTTTAGGAACTGGTCATCCTGCAAACCAGTAAACGCTTCGCGGATTTCTGAAAAAGAGTTTTGCTGGAAGGTGCCAACCACTTCGTTATAAGGGTTTTCATCTTCGAATCCTAAGCCCATCGAAAACACCGCATCGACTTGCGCTTCTGAAACCGCAGGGCGTGAGTAGTCAGATTTTTCGCTGATGGGCGCGTTTTCTTCTAATTCGGAAACTGCAAACGCCAATTCCGGGGAAAAAGAATTTAGAGCAGTGGATTCTTCTGCGCTGATTTCCGCATCTAAGTTTTCCTGCAGAAACTTTTCACGCGCGCGCGCGGCGGCACGTTGTTCTTTAGAAGGGCGCCGTTGGATCGGCTTGCGCGGCGGCAGAATCACAACATCGCTCGCGTCGGTCGGTTCGACAATGTGGAGCGTTTGAGATTTCGCGGCGGCTTGGACTTCCACAACGCCCACGCGGAGTGTGGTCTTATGGGTGGCAGGCAAAGGCGCGGTAAATGCGGCGAGCACCGTGGCAGCACACGCCAGCCCAACTCCCCAGGGGGAGACGGCCGAGTCGGCTAATTTTTGTAAGATGGGCGCCACTGGGTTTTGCATCCTTGCAAAGGAAGAGACGGATGGAAAGGCCTCTTCAGTATGCAAGATCGGAATTTTCGAGTCTAGACTTAAGATGAATTAAATCGTTGAAAATACTGAGTATTCCGACTACTCTGATGAGTATCCATGAAACCCTCCGCGAATACTCTCCCTGAAACGCTACAAGTGTGGCTTTCGGGCAGGTTTAAAACTCTAGGAAAGAAGGGTTCGTTTCAGATTCAACCCTTGGCGGGAGATGGCTCTCCGCGTCCGTTTTACCGCGTCGTTTTAGGCGACACTTCCTATGTTTTGCTGACGGATGCGGCTTGGACTTTGAGTCAAGATTACCCGCCGCACCAAGCGTACTTGGAGAAGCTCGGGCTTCCCGTCCCGAAATTTCTCGCGTGGGATCAGAAACTCGGCGTGCTTTTGATGGAAGACTTGGGCGACACCTTGCTCCAAGAAAAAATCCTCCAAGCGCCCGCGGAAAAACTCTCCTGGCTGGAAAAGGCGACACAGCTGGTCGCGGAACTCCATGGGCGGAGCTTTCCCGTGCCGAAAGAGCTACCCGTAGCAACACGCCATTTTGACGCGGCGAAATACTCGCAAGAGCTAGGGTTCACTTACGAGCACTTGATTCAGGGGTATTTCAAACTCCCCGCGGCATCGTTAGATGAACAGCGGGAGGTCGGGCGTTTCTGTTCGTGGATCGGCGGCTTCGGGCCAGAGACTTTCAGCCACCGCGATTACCACACGCGCAATCTTTTGGTGCACGGCGGCCAGCTACGCTTGATCGACTTTCAAGACGCACGCATGGGCCCCATCGAATACGATCTCGCAAGCCTGTTTTACGATCCGTATGTGCCGGTGGATGCGCGCGATCGGGAGCGGCTCATCCAGGTTTACCAGCAGACGCTCAAACCTTACGCGCTCTCAAACCAGATCACCTGGGCGGATCTGCCGGAGCGCCTGCACGCGGTTGGATTGCAACGCATGGTGAAAGCGGCGGGTTCGTTTGCTTCGTTTTTCACGCGCTACGGAAAGACGACGCACCTGCGCTACATCACGCCAGCGCTACAAACCGCACTCGATCTGCACAAGTCTCTCGGCTCGAAGGCTCCTAAGCTCCCGATTGCCCAATGGCTGGAACACTCCAAAAAGGCGGCGCCATGAAGAAGCAAATGCCCGAAATCCGAAAAGGCATGATCCTGGCTGCAGGGTTAGGGACACGGCTTTTGCCCATCACGGAGAAAGTACCCAAGCCTCTCGTCCCCGTCTTAAACGTCGCCAACGTGCTCTACGGGCTTTTCCTGCTCAAGCGCAGCGGCGTAGGTGAGGTGATTTTAAACCTCCACCACTTGCCCGATTGCATCCGAGATTTCTTGGGCGATGGCAGTGAGTGGGGAATGCGGATTGAATATTCGCAAGAAACGCTCTTGCTCGGCACCGGCGGCGGCCTGAAAAAAGCGCAGCCGTTCTTTGAGAAAGAGCCCTTCATTTTGGTGAACTGCGACTTCATCACGCACGCGGACTTGAAGCCCTTCTTACGCAAACACCAAACGCACCGTTCTCTCGCTTCGATGATCCTTTGGGAGAACGCGCAAGCGCAGGCGTTTTATTCCAAAGTCGGAATAGATGGAGACGGCCGCCTTTGTTCCTTGCCCCTGGTGACCACACGGGAACCCGTGCGTACGGGGATTTTCACCGGCATCCATATCTTGGAACCCGAAGTTTTCGACTATCTCGAAGAAGTGCCCAGCGGCATCAACCAGGTACTCTACCCGGCGTTGATGCGAGAGAAAGAAAACCGCTGCTATGGGTTCTTTCTGGAGAATGCGTACTGGCACGACACTGGCGAGCTCCCCACCTTCTGGTCGGCCTCCATGAAACTGCTGGAAGCCCTGCAATCGGGCGATGGCCCCTTGCGCGAGTTCTTAAAAACGTTTGGAAAATACGAAGAGAAAAAGCCGGGCATCTGGGCGCCTGCGGGAACGGCCTTGCCGACCAACGCGACTCTGCACGCGCCTTTGATCCTCGGAGAGAATTGCAAGATCGGCGAACGCTGCACGCTCGGGCCTTACACGGTGCTGGGAGATGGTTCTGAAATCGCCGACGAGGTTAGCTTGACGAAATTCGTGGCTCTAAAAAATTCCCGGATACCCGCTTACCAGGTATCCGGGAATGCTCTTCAATTCGAGGAACGCTTGATCCCGATGGACAAGGCACTGAAAGCCTAGGCCCCGAAACCGCCGTTAGATAGTCGGCGGTCCGAGAGACGACCGGCTGCCACCCACCAGGGAGTTGCTCGCCGGAGTGCTCGAGGTACTCGACACACCCACATTGCGCTGCAAGCTGCCGTTGGTGATCGTGCCGCTCTGGCCGAAGCGATTCTGCAACCAGTTTTGGCCGTTGTTCACCTGCGCCGTTTGCGGCGTGCCGAACGGGAACATGTTCATCATGCCCGCAAGCGGGTTCCAAGGCGTTTGCGGCTGCTGCACCACCTGCTTAGGCGGCGGAGGCGGAGCAGGCGGCGCATCGGGCCGCGGGATGATCACCGGCGCCGGAGGCGGCGGTGGAGCCGGAGGCGTCTGCGCCATCATCGGCGGATAATACGGAGGCGGACCGCCCGGATCGTTGTTATTGCCCGGGTTACCCGTGTTCACCGACGGAGGTGTAATCGGGGTCGGGGGAATAACCGGAGCCGGAGGCGGCGCTGGCAACGCGATAGGTTGCTGCTGGTTCGCACCTGCAAGCGCTGCGAACTGCGCCGCTTGGTTTGCGCGATCCAGTTCTGCCGCTTGGCGCTCACGCTCGAGAGCCAATTGGCTCTCCAAGTTCTGCTGCCCAATCTGGCGAGTCAAAGCTTCCAGGCGTTTTTGCTCGGCTTCGGATTTGCTCTGCGCCGCGATTTGGGCCGTGCCACCACCCGAAGGAGGTGCGGCTACGCTCGCCGTTGCGCCGCCCGCTGCCGGGCCACCAGCGGCTGGGCCACCAGCCACTGCACCACCCGCCGGAGCGGCTGGAGAACCGATTTTGCAAACATCGGCTGGGGGCACGGAATCCAGTGCCTGCACAGCTTTATCGGTCTCGGCAAAGGCGTCCGCAAATTTCTTTTCGTTCTTGTCGAAGCCTTCTTTGCGCTCGGCCGCTGATTTCTTTGTTCCAAACAAAATCGTCAGCGTGCTATCCAACCAGCCAGCGATTTTCTTTTCGTCTTCCGAAGCGTAAGGAGCCGATGCGGCGTTCTTCGCCACTTCGCCGCGCTTTTTCAAGAGCGCATCGATCTGCATCGTGTAAGACACGAATTCTTTTTCATCGGCCTCTTTATGAGGATCGCGCTTGCCAGCTTGGAGCGTATCGCCGTCCATCGCCCATTTCACGCGCTTAACGTATTCGTCCATCAACGAAGCGAGGCGCTTGCCGCTGGCGTCTTTGTCCACGCAAGAAACCAGTTCGCCGCGCATCTTGCTGTAACCCGCATGCCATTTAGCAAGCTTCGCGAGTTCCTCAGCAGGAACCGCTTTAGCCTGGGTTTCCGATTTGCCCGACCACAGAACATGGGTCGTAAGCTCTCGGCCTTCGGCGTTTGAGAAAATTTCTTTGAGGGCAGCGTACTGCGGTTGGTCCGCAGGAGCTTCTACAACCGCGCCCGTTCCAGGCCGGGTACCTGCTGCGCCACTCGCGTCGGCGTGTTCATCCGCCGCATTGA
>JAIEOG010000054.1 GCA_019750655.1 bacterium | reverse complement strand
AGCCCTAATATGAAGAACTTAGCCTTCTTTTTAGTTTTACTAAGCAGCGCAGTTCTAGCCAATCATGCCCTGCTGCCGAGTCGTCAGGTGGACCACAAGCGCTGGCCGCCCTATTTGCAGGAAATCGTCCGTCAAACCAAAACTCCGGCCACCGATGACCAAATCGGTAGAGGCAAGTTTGTTGCAAACCGTCTGTATAAGCGAAAATGGGATAACGAAGATCCAAATAGCGGTTGGGTATATGAGCTAACGAATGAAGACGGCTTTTTCCGCGAGGATCCGCGGGAGATTGTCCAAACCGGCACTTTTCTGGCGGCCATGATCGGAACGGATGAAAGCAAAACGGATCGCTGGGATATGTCTCTAAATGGTAGTGGTTTCGGACGCTTCAAGCCGGCCGAGGACCAAACAGCCGTTTGCCATTATAAGGTGCTGGTAGAGCGTAACGGGGTAATGACCTCCGAACCTCGTACCTGCCCCACTCTCTAATCCACGCAAGTCACCCCAGCCCACTCACGCTGGGGCTGAATCTGGATCTTGTCCTCACTAAAAGACACCGTCACATTCCCATGGAATCCATTGACCATGGGGCGTACACCTAGGCGCTCGAGCACGCGGCGTGTGCGGCGTCCCCGTTCGGAGCACCAGGTTTTCTGCGGCACAGGCACGAGCGCGTAGCGCGGTTTAACCGCTTCAAAGAACTCGTTCACCGCCAGGCTTTCCACCCCATGGTGCGGAACTTTCAAGATGTCGGCCTGGATCTTGTCGGCGTGGTTTTCGACAATCCACCGGCTCAGCGTCGAATTGAGATCGCCCGTGAAAAGCGTTCGGAACTTGCCCACCTCCAAAACGGCAATCAAAGACTGATCGTTCATACCGCCGCCAGTGACAGGCAGACTGTCTTCATCAAATTGAAAAAGCCGGTGAAGACGAACAGCTGGACCCCAAGCAGTTTCTTCCCAGCCCTTGTAATCCGTCAGCAGAATGCCCCTCCGCTGCGCAAGCCGCCGGATGCGCTCCAACTGCTCCATAGAACAGGTCCACGATTCCGCTTCACACCTCTTTGCAGAGACTGCCCCCATGCAGATGCGGCCAATGCGAAAATCCGGATCCTCTAGCAGCGGGATCAATCCCCCGTAATGATCCCAGTGTGGGTGCGTAATAAGAATCTCTTCGATTTTCGTGTAACCACGCTTTTTCAAAAAAGGCAGAAGATTCTCGCGCGCCATGCGTTCTTCGCCGACATCGATCAAGACAGTCTTCTGTCCAGGCCCGCGTAGCACGTGCGCGTCGCCCTGCTGCGGGCCGGTGTTCACATTCACCATGGTCCATTGAAACGAAACCGGCTCTGGAGGCGGGGATAGAAACAGCTGGTAAAAAACCGGGGCGGAGATCGCCACCCCGATGAAGATCCACTTAAGGAAGGCTTTCAATTGACTCCGTATTCGGCGTGCGCCAGCACCTTCACTGGCAATCCCGGCCCTTCAACCCGCTCAGGCGCAAGCCAGCGGGGCGGAATGCTCGGCAACGAGACCAACCACACGCCACTCTCCGGAGAAACGATAGGCAGCCCCTCGGGCAAAATCACGTCGACAAAATAGCGTGCCCCTTTTGGAGGCTCGTGGTTTTGGTCCATCAACCGAATACCCGTTAGCTGATTGTATTGCACAAGGCTCAAGCCAGGAGATACTTCGAGAAAACCCGCTGGCCCTGCAAGCAGATTGCCTTGCTTGGCAGCGTGGAATTCCCCTTCCGATCCTGGATAGTAACGGTAAGCCTTAACGCCATCCGCCTTCGCGAATTGAATTCCCTCGGGGAGCATATTGCTGGAGAAAAACGTCATCTGCCCGCCCGTACTCATTACAAAATACTGAGGTTCGCTGACCCGGGCTGATGTCGACCACCGCTCATACCGCAGCCGCTCTGCAAGCGTCGCTAGAGCGTGGGTCCGTTCGACCACTAGCTGGAACACACCT
This sequence comes from bacterium, assembly GCA_019750655.1. Taxonomy (GTDB): domain Bacteria; phylum Bdellovibrionota; class FAC87; order UBA2466; family UBA2466; genus JAIEOG01. Next base: position 6,612 of record JAIEOG010000054.1, on the reverse strand, counting down.
TCTCCGGCCATGCCCGGAATGCATTCGGCGGTGCCTACAGAGGCATAAAGATCGCTATGGCTAGCGAAAGAAACAAAGAGTACGAGCGTCAGAAAAGACCGCACCACTAGAGTGTCTCCTTATTTTGGGGTTTCCCCTGGAATCAGCCCCTCCACCACGATGGCGAAAGGGAAATCAACAACCACTTCTTCGCGCCATTCCACAGACGGGCCGTCGTCTGGGAAACGCAGCCGGACCGCGATCGTGCGCCATTGGTGCACAGCGTGATCCAGTTCGGAGAGCAACGCTGCGGCTTCCGAAGGGGTAATGGCATTTTCATTTTCAGAATCGCGGATACGATCTGCCAAGAGCCGTGCAGAATGGTGGAGCAGCTCTGCTTTTTTGTACAGGTGCTGTTCGGTGGAAGAGAGCTTGGTCGCCCAACGGTATACTCTCACCGGCACTTTCGCTGGCATGTCGACATAAGAAATTAAAACGGAAGGCCATTCCGTTTCGAGAATCCGGATGAGGCGGTGAATCTCGTAGGCGCGTTCCGACGTTTTGGTCCGGTCCCGAAACATACCTCGGATCACCAGCGCGCGATTGGCCCGCAAGCTCACCGCTTCCGGCTCGAAGTACTTTAGAAACTTTTCCGGTTCCCGAACCGGGCCCGCGCCCGGAATCATCGATACAAACCAAGCACAGATTTGTTGAGCGCGTGTCGGTGGAGAAATCAGCGTCCAACCAGGAAAGTCCGTCAGCTCATAGGAGCGCGCCTGTGCAGAAGCAACCACAAGCATTGTGCAGAAAAAGAAAACCCGGAGAGTGAAACTGTGTAAGCGCATTTGAACCCTATAGATTCAGCGCTAGCAGCACTTACGGGCGAAAGCGAGCAAGAAAAGAAATTAAAAACCAAACGCTGGCCGCAGAGAAAAGATGCCACAGCCAGTGGGTCCCAATCGAAATATAGGGCTCTGAAAAACCATCCACCGCGCGGAAAAAAAGCCCCACCGCAAAAAGCCCGATCGCCAGAAAGACCTGCTTCGCGCCTTCGGGGCGCTTCCGCAGAACGAGCAGCAATGGCAAGATGATCATCAAAGCCGTCATCGCATAACCCGCGTTTATCGCCGTAGAGCGAGGCACCATTTGGTGCAGCCCCCACTGAATCCCGACAAACGACACTAGAACAGCTGGCGGCGCCCAAATCGCAGGCAGCAAAAATCGCCAAAGACGAACTGCAAGAGCCACCGCAATCAAGAAGATCGGCAGCACATCCATGATCAGAAAATAGCGAGACACCCGCAGGCCGTGGAAAAGCGTTCCCCCGATGCCGCCCACCAAGAGGACCACCAAGCAGCCAACCAAGAAGTCGTTTTTGCGCCACTGCCCCCGAAGCCGGTAAAGCCAGTAGATCGCAATCGCCGCAAATAGAAAGGCCGTGGTGGCATTGAAGGGTTCTTTGATGAACCACTCCCAATGCGTTTCCACATAGCGCGGGCCACCGTCGGGCGTGAAAGGCGGGTACGGAGTTTGAGACATAGATTCTTAGTCTAACCTCGCTCGAGGTTGCTTGACTACCCCAGCTCCCGCCCGGGATACTGCTGGGCGGCACAGGAGCAACACATGAATATCCAACCCGAAATGAAGATTTATGCAGCCCCTCTCGTGGAAGGCCACTTGCCTCCCCAGGTTGGCACCGTCGACCACCTGGAAGGGGTGAACTTCATCAAGCTGAAGCGGGCCAACACTTTCGATGGCCAAGCCCACTGGATCCCGACGGAATGGGTCACCCGAGTGGAAGGAAACGCTATCTATCTCAACCAGACTCAGACGGAATTTCACCGAAATAAGCTATATAAAACGCCTGTTTCGCTCACAGGGCTCTGATTCGGCGGATTAGCCTTGCGGTCCCCCCGGGAAACTTCTATAAGCACCCGCGCTTTCATAACCCGGAGATAAAAATGCAGTTTTTCGCGAAGTCTCTCTTTGTGCTCTCAATGGCTTTAACCAGCGTTTCCCAAGCGGCCCCGAGCTTGGAAGGCTCTGCTTCGGCACCGACGATTGTCGAAGGCAGCAACCGCATGCGCTTCCGCCAGGGCGTGTACCTGTCGATCTTGAGCGAGCCTATGGGCTTCTTGGGCGCGAACTACGGTTACAACGCGACGGACTTCCTGCGTCTCAACGCAGGCCTCGGCGCTTTAGCTGCGCAGGACCGTTTCTCGAACATGCGTTTCGGCTTCTCCGTCGGTGGCGGAGCGAAGCTCGTAATTCCTAACTTGGACGTTACTCCCTACGTCGGTCTGAATACCTCGATGGTTTTCAGCCCTTTCCAAACCGGCAACGTGACCGCTCTCGGTGTGGGTGTGGAGTTTACGGCTCCTAATGGCTTTTATATCGGTGCGGGCATCACGCCGCTTGTGATGACAATCGCGGGTGCCTCGGGGCAGCAAGACTTTAGCGACGACAACGGCGGCGTTCATGTCGGCCTCGGTATTCTCCCGCACTTGAACATCGGAACGTTCTTCTAAGAACAGTCTGTTGTGAGTTCTCAAAGGCAGGGTGCTTCGGCACTCTGCCTTTTTTATTTTCTAGTGGCGGGTGGGCAAGTGTTCGCCAAAGCCTTCAAAGACTTTGGTGAGAACCTGCTGTGTCCCCGGCGGCGGGGGGTAAGGGTACTTCTGCTCAGCCGCGGATGTATAGGGGCCTTTGATCGCCGTAAGCACTCGGGCGAAACCCCGCTCTTTCTCCCGCGTGTATTGGCGGGAGCTACCCATCGTTTTACTCACTGTTCCGCTCCAGGCAATTTCCGCGAGTTCTAAGTCGTAGATATTGAGCGACGCAGTGACATTGCGATTGGCCGTAGCGACAATTTTTTCACTGTCCTGCGTTTCCGAGCGATCCGTCGTCACTTCATTATTCTCGATACGTGCGAAGGCGACGTAACGCGTGTCGGGTAGAGCACGGCGCAGAGTACGGAGCGATTCGTCGCTCAGGCTTCCCACCTGCTGCAGTTCATTCACAATGCGATCATATTGAAGACCAAGCTTCTCCATCACCACTTCGACGGAAGAGACGGGGTATTCTTTGCCGTTTTCTTGAAGAGCGTCGCGGAGCAAAGCAGAGTAACCACTGCGAGTGCCTTCGTCTAAAGGGCCTGCCGATTCGGCCACACCACCGATAACAAGCTTTCCATTGACGAGATTGACGTAACTGAAGCTGGGGCTCTGCCGCAAACCGTGGATCTTGGTGCTGCAAGCCGTAAGCGTGGCCACCAGCGCAAGCGCGCTAAGAAACTTCCCCATGAGCCTTCCCTTCTAAGCGCCCAGCATAATGCCTGAAGGGGGCGATTGCGCAATTGGATTGTTAGTTTCTGCGGGGGGTTCCAGGCTTTTCGAGGTTCGTGTGGGATCCCGAGCCTCGCTCTTCTTGGATGCGGATTCGAATGCCCGTGGCAGCTTTGATGGCGTGCTTCTGGTTAGCGGGTACTGCAATGATGGAACCCGGCTTCACGCGCTCTTTGTGAAGCACCGTAACTCCATCCTCGGCGAGCACATAGAAATCCACCTGCCCCCGTATTAAGGAATAAGCACGGGCTCGGTCTGAGACCCGCACGGGGAACACACAGTCCGTAGGCCCCGTTTCCGCGGGGTCCCGTGCAAAGTGGAGCGATTGGCTCTCATCCGTAAACACGACACCGGTTTGCGCCCATTTTCCCGCCGCCCGGGTTTCATCGACGAAAATGCCGATATCTCCCCAATCGGTATCGTCTATTGCCATGCGCTGGAGAGGCGTCATCCCCGGCGTCGACGGGCGGAAATGCTCGGGCCGATCCGGAAACCAGCGCATGCTCGAAAAGAATCCGAAGATCGGGGGGCAGTCAGGCGTGAAATCCCCTGCAGCCCAGGCCGTGCTCGGCCCTAAAAGCCCCGTTACCCCGGATAGAATGAGAATTAGCCGCCACATAAGAGTTCCTATGCTTTTCGGCATAAGCTGAGCCCCGCCCAAGCGGAATGAAATCTGACAAGGTCAGCAGAATTCCGCTCCGCGGCGTTCGTATTTTACAATAATTTCAATGGGATAATCCTGAGCAACAAATCAGTATTGCCAAGTTTTTGGGAGTTTGGTTACCGTCGAAGCATGGGTTCGGGATTTCCGGAGGGGGACCGGAAGGCAATCTGGGGCTGATGGGTTGTTTGTGAATGAACGCAGAGGCCGGGAGCGCAATCGCTCTCGGCCTCTGTGCTTATTAATGCAGAACTTCTTCGCGAGTGCCGATGCGGTGGCGCTTCAATCGCCGATACAAAGTAGGCCGCGAGACTTTTAATTCCCGAGCCATTTCGTCGAGCGTTCCTGAATAGCGTTCAATACAGCTTTGTAAGATCTGCCGTTCGTACGCATCCAAGTACGATTCCAAGCCCAGCTCCAACACGCGCCGGAAATCCTCACCCGCCGAAGGAGGCAACGAAACCGCAGCTTCCACCGAGGCTGGTGCCGGAGACGAGTAAGCCGATGGCAGGTGCTCTAGTTCGATTTGTTCCGAACCCCGTGAACGCAAACAGAGAAATTCCACAGCATCTTGGAATTCACGCACGTTGCCCTCTTCCCAAGTTTGCTCGCGCAAGGTCGTGAGAACTTCGGGGTTAAAGGCTTTCGCGTGGCCCGCGAACTTTTCAATGAAATGCTCCAAAAGTAGCGGGATATCGCTCGGACGCTCACGAAGCGGCGGGATATTCACCACGACTTGCGAGATGCGCGAATACAAGTCTTTGCGGAACTTGCCCTCTTCCACCATCTTTTTGAGATTGCGGTTAGTCGCCGAGATAATGCGCACATCCGCTTTGCGTTTCACATCATCGCCTAAACGGTAATATTCCTGCGAGTCCAAGAACGTTAGGAACATCGCCTGCGTTTCCAGAGGCATTTCGCCGATTTCATCGAGGAAAAGATCGCCGCCGCGTGCGAGTTCCACCAAACCACGTTTATCGGTAATAGCGCCTGTAAAAGCGCCTTTCTTATGGCCGAAGAGCTGATCTTGGAACTGCTCGGTGTTCAAGCAAGCACAGTTCAACTGCTCGAAGGGGCGCGCCTGGCCCGTAGCATCGCTCACGACGCTATTGGAGTAGCGAGCAAAGGGTGTTTTTCCGACGCCCGTTTCCCCTACCATCAACACGCGTAGAGAAGCGGCTTCTTCAATCTGTTTCTTTGCACGCAAAATGCCTGCATCGCGGCCAATGATCTGTTGATCGGCTGCGGATTTTTCGAAAGCGCGCTGGTAAACGCGTGTTCTCAAAGCGCCGGCGAAGATCTTGTCGATCTTCATTTCAACGGTTTCGCGATCGAAAGGCTTTTCTAGATAATCATCTGCGCCAAGCTTCATGCAGCGGACGACAGTGGGGACTTCGCGGTAGCCTGAGACAATCAGTGCAGGCTTTTCTGCGTAACGCTTTTTGAAGAGAGAGAGAAACTCGATTCCATCGCGATCGGAACCTTGAAGATTGATGTCGATCATCGCGCCATCGATGTCTTCATTTTCCAAAATCTGGACTGCTTTCTGGAAGGAACTGGCCAGCAAGAGTTTGTACTTGCTGCCCATCGCGATTTGCATCGCTTCGAGCGCGAGGACTTCGTCGTCCAAGATTAATAACGTCTTCATCTTCTTCCCTTTTTCTGTGCTACCGCTAAAAAGCGCGCGCACCGTATCAAAACTGATACTCATTGGGAAGTAACAAGTTCTTAAATCTTGGAAAAACCACAACCTATCAAGGAGTTACCGCTCGATTTCATGGAAACGATCTAGCGGACGCGGCTGTTCCGGAGCCGTCGCGGGTGCGCTTTCGCGGGTTTGGGAAGCCAGGAGAGGCGCCGGGGCGGCGGCTTTTTTCTCGGGCCCCTGGCCCGTACGCCGCAGGCAGCCCTGTTCCACCCATCCCTCTTTCTCTTCGGGAAACTGGCACTGCACAAAAACGCAGTGCTCGAAGTGCACACCTTGGAGCAGCGATTTGGAGAAATCGACTTTTTCGAAATACACGTGGCGAAACCGCGTGTGCACAATCTCACAACCCGTAAAGGCGGATTCGATCCAGATGCCACCTTCGAATGCACACTGAATAAAGCTCACACCCTCAAGCTGTGTCTTTTCCGCATGCAACGAATCGATCGACTCGCCCAGAAAATACCGGTGTGTCAATGCGCCCTCTGCAAGCGTGGGGAATGGCGCCTCGGTGGCTAACCATTCACTCAGCGCGGAACGTCTATCGGAAGCTTCCAAAACCATTTTTCCTCCTTACGCTCGTGTGAGCACCATATCGCAACGCGGGGCTGCCGTGCCGATCGCGATGTGGCACTCCTTGACGAGGTACTTACCCGCTACCGCTTTATCTAGCGGCCGCGAAAACTCCAGACGATCTCCAGGAAGCGCCAAAACCTCAAAGCCGCCGAAGTTAAACCGATCAGAGAGAGCAGCTTCTTTGGAGAGCTGTGCTTTGAGCGCCTGCTGCACCATTTCCGCGGATCGCTCCGGAGGCGAAACCGTTTCAATGCGGCCCTCGGCTTGCTTCCATTTGCGGCGTGATTCGAAGCTGCCGCCTTCCTTTAAAAAGCCGAGAGATTCGTAAAGAGAGTTCGCACTCATTT
>JAIEOG010000105.1 GCA_019750655.1 bacterium | reverse complement strand
AACGCCGCGAAGATCTCGAACAACGCCTTGGCCTATCGAACGCCAATCAGGGCGGACAAAACGTCAACGGGCCGGGAAGCTTGTCTCCTGCGCAACAAGCGCTTGCTGGTGCAGCAGGAAATATTCCGTCGTACAACGGCAAGGGCGGCAGCGTAGGAACACCTCCGCAGGTGAGCCAATACCAAGCGCCTCCTCAGGCGGCCTACTCTCCAGTACCGCAAGGCGATCAGATTCAAGATACCGCCCAATATAGTTATCCAGGAATCTCTAGCGATGAGGCCCAGCAGTACGCGACTCGGCAACAAGAGTTGGAAACCGCTTATGCCCAGCAATCGCAGATGGCGGAAGCCGCCCTGGCTGCGATTCAGCAGAACCAGCTGAATCTTCAGAGAGCTTTGCCTGCAAACCCGAACGCACTCGCGGTTACTCGGTACACGGTTCCAGGCGGAAATTTCGCCCAGCGCACCCAGCAGACGACAACGGGCCGCGGAGCACAATTTGGCCCTCGCACCACACCGAATCTGGATTCTGTCGCCGGCAGAGCACCACGTGATCCCAATGGGGCACCGAACATCTAATTCGGAGCCTTTTTTTTAATAGCTCAGTCTACTTTTAATCTTTCCATTTCAATTACTTAGCCTAGCGCCCCCTCTGAAAATTGGTGTTTTTTTTCGGGATGTGCTATTTAGCCGCCGTCGGAAAACTTTTGGAGGACGAAAAAATGTCGCACTTGAAGTGGATCTTGGCTGCCGCGCTTGTCGTCGGGACGGGTTACGCAGAACAAACGGATCAATTGGAAGCCCTTAGCTCGCAAAAAGAACGCCCAGCTGCAATTGTTGGCGTTGAGCATGAAGGCAAAGCCTACATCTTCGAATTGAAGAATGTTTCGAACATCGTTCGCGATGCGAGCAAAAAAATTCACGAAGCAGTCCTCAAAGGTTCAGAGACGGTTGAAGAAGCTTTGGCAAAAGTGAACAAGGACACTCCAGAAGTTCAAAAGGAATCCGAAGTCACTCGCTTGGCTGTGATGCCGCTCATCCTGAAAAAGGATTTGCAGCAAGACGATAGCAACGAAGTTGCAACGTACTTGGGCAGCATGCCGTTAGCGAAAAAAGTCCCGCAAGACCAACTGGACAATCCAGCGCTCAACGCGACGCCGTCGTGCGGTTGCTTTGGCTGGGGACGCGCCTGGTATCGCCCGCTGTACGCAGTGGTGCCTTACGTCGTAGCTCCGGTGGCTTACGCTGCATTCGGCTACTACCCGGGTTTCTACGGAATCTATAACGCGTTTGCTTACGCTGGCTTTGGCGGCTTCTACGGCGGCTACGGTTGGTACGGTGGCCGCGGTTTCGGTATGTACTTCTAAGGTTTCCGACGTTTTTCGAAAATTGAGAAGGCGGAAGTGCCCGTTGCAAAACGGCGCTTCCGCTTTTTTTTGGGTGGGGATTAAGGGAATGGTTGGCAAAGTGAAATGGAAAATCGGATTTCTAGCACTCGCGCTGAGCGTCGCTGCAACGGCGAAGATTGAGCCTGGCGTTTGGGATGTTACGAATCTCGACGAAATCCAACGCGGCGTCGGGCTCACAGCAGCCCATAAGAACATTCCGCTTTTTGATGTCGGTGTCGCCGTCATCGACCCTGGCTTCAAGGGTCTCTACATAACCGGCGAAGATGGAAAACCGCAGATTGCTCCTGGCGTCCTCCCGGAAGGCGCGAAAATCGTCGAAGACTATTCAGATGCTCTCGAAGGCTGCGAAAAAGCTAAGAAGCTCGCCGTCGATGTGAGCCATGGCGCGCAAGGGATGCTCGCTGCTTGGGCGGGCACTGGAAATAATCCCACGATGCGCAAGCTGCTCGGTTTGAACAGCAATGGATTTGAAGCTTTTCGCTGCGCGGTTCGATACGCAGTCTTAGTCGCGAAAGTGGACATCATCATCCACTCCAATAATTTCGAGTACGGCGGAAATTTTGATGGCGGCTCCAGTGCTGTCGGCGATCTCGTGAAGTGGGCGACATCGCACGGTGTGCTTTGGTTTAACTCAGCCGGTAACTCGCATGACTTGGTTTACAACGGCCCGGTGAAAGACGAGACCGTCCTGCGTCTACGCAGCAACTATGCGGGCAATCCGGTGAACATCAAAGTCGCTTACACAGCCCCCCTCGACACAGACCGCGATTTGGATTTCGAAATCGTCCCGACCGATAAGAACAAACAACAGGTTCCCGTGAGCAATTATGCTCAAGGCGCAAAGGTTGTGCCTCCGCCGCCAGAACCAGGACTTCCGGAACTGCAGAAAACAATCGCCAAAACGTCAAAGCCTGTGGACGACCGTCCTCCAGGTTCGATGGCTGTGGAAGCGGCCGATGTGACTTTGGAACGCAATGATCCAAAGAACGAACAAGATCTTTACCTCATCCGCGTTTTCAAGCGCGGCGGCACGTTTAACGAAGGCGATCAGATTCGCGTGACGATTACGCCTAAACGCCCGCTTTCCGGTGAACCCGTAACGTTCCTAGATAAGACGGGCAAACAAGAGCTAGCGATTCCTGCGGATGACCCGACGGCCATTACCGTGAATGATTTGTACCCCAACAGTTCTGTCGGCCCCACGCGCGATGGACGCGACAAGCCAGAAGTGGCGGCACGTGTTTCGACGATCACGTTCGCAAATGGCGATTACCAAGCCGGATCCTCGGTGGGGAACTGGTTCGTCGGCGGTTCGGCCGCCGTGTTGGTGGGAATGGCGAAGCAGGCAAGCAAGCCAGGTCGTGAGTACAGACTAACCCGCACTGACATCCTGCGGTTCGCGAATTCTGCGGAAACATTTAGCATGCCTACTCGGCAGCCTGCGATGGGCAACCTGCCTTCGGATGCAAAGGCTGTGACGATGGAAGAGGTTCGCAGCAACCACCGCTACGGCGACACGATCGTGAACGCGATTGAACGGGCTGCTCCGACCGTAAGCTTTAATCCATACAGGCTGGGAGATGGCAGCTTCTTGCTAGCGTCTCCTCAAGTGGAGCCGGCGCGGATCAAGGCGTTGTTTAGCAAGTTTGATCTGGAAAACAACCAATTCCGCTTGAACCAGTACAGCTATTACATTTCCGTGCAAACGGATGCTTTATCGCCGTTTACGACTTGGCGCTGGGATGGAAATGGCCAAGGGGGCGTGCGCCAGAATCGCCCTTGGGAAGATTACCCGACTTTTACGAAGAACGATTTCATCGAGCTGCGGTTTGTGCCGATGGCCGAAACACGGGTCACGAGCCGTACGGTGAAAAATCTTTGGAAGCTGGGTTCGGAAGCAGATTTAAAAGGAGTTCTAGCGCTCTAACACAGCGTTAGTTCAATGGGCTGGCCTCTCGCGTTCAGTGTTGTTCTAACGAGAGGAAGGCCGAAGAGGGGCGACGGTAGACATACCGCCGCCCCTTTTACTTTCGACTAATTAGGATTTCTTCGCTTTCAACGTAACGTCGATATCGAAGCCGTCGTGGATTAGCTTGTCGCCAATCTCGGGGAAGAATTTGCCCGAACGGTACTTAATATCCCAAAGCGTGCGATCCAAGGTGACCTTGCCGTTGAGCATGGCTTCCTTGTCCGTTTTGGTAACTGTCAGAGGGATAGTGACGGTTTTCGTGATGCCCTTAATAGTGAATGGGCCTTCTGCATTCCACGCGCCGTTCTCGCCCTGAGTTACTTTCGTTACTTTGAAGTTAGCCGTCGGGTGCTTAGCGGTGGAGAAGAAGTCTTCCGAGTTTAAGTGCTCGGTGAGGTCGTGGTTGTACTTCGCGTCCGTCAAGTCCAAGACTTTGATTGTTGTCATTTGCGCGGTGAAATCGGCGGATTTCAAAGCATCGCCTTGAAATTCGATTTTGCCTTCTTTCACGGCGATCGTGCCGTTGTGCTGGCCGGTCAATTTTTTACCGACCCATTTGATCTGGCTGTCGGCCGGAACGACTTTGTAAACAGCAACTGCAGGCGCCGAAACTTTAGCGGCGGGGGCTGCGAACAGATTAGTTGCGAGTAACGCAGAAAAGATAAAAAGAGATCTCATAATGCCTCCTAATTGGTGGATAAATTTACCTTAGAGGTGCTCGGGCGTAAACAGGGCGGTGCGCTGGAGCTGGATCCAGAAGTCATTTTCCGTCGGTGCCATTGCCGGAGCGGCGCTGTGGCCGCGCCATTTGCCGTAGACCCGGTGCAGCGCGCTGCAGGCGGAAAAAAAGCGCGTCGCGCCCGCGCGAGTCACGCTTTCAGTCCAGCTTGGCGTCAACGCAGCGACAGGCCATTTCAAACGACTTTCAACTAGACCTCGTAAACGCAGAGCTTGATCGAGACCGGGCCAATGGCGGCGTTGCTGCTCCAACACATTTCGGAAGAGCGCGCGCGATTCGTCGGGATTATCAATGACCGAAAAAAGCGCCACTAACTGATCCCAAGTATATTTCCACTCGAAGATTCCGTCGTCGTCCGGGCCGGCGGCGTGGAAACTGCCTACGGAACGGCCGCCGCGTACGTGAAGACCGTTCTCGGACTTAGCCACTTCTAACGTGCGGCGATTCCAAGGGGCGATGTCTTCGTCTAAACCACGGTAGATCTGAATGCCGTCGAAATAGAGCAACGCCTGGTCGATGAAGGCTTGATCGCCGAAGCGGCCCTGCTCAACTTCGAGCTCGCATGAAATCCAACAGGCGCGGCTCCACCACGAGAGAAAAGGCTCGGCGCCCTTCTTTGCGCCAACCATTCCGGAATTAAAAATCCCATGCAGACGTGCCCACGTGAAGCGATCGCTCCACTGCGGGAAGAACAGTGTATTGCCCGTACCAAATGCTTGGTTCAAGTGCGCTGGCGATCTTAGGAAATAGATATCCAAGTCGAGTAGGAAAAGCGCCTCTGCATCCGAGTTCTGGCGCGCCTTGAGAAAAATACGCGGCTTGCAGGACAAAGCGCGCAGCGAAATCGGCCGCTGAGAGATGCGTTGCCATTCGGCATCCGTCCACACTTCGCGGATGGGATAAATGCGGATGTTTCGGTCGGGGTACTGAGCCCGTACCGCGGGCTCAACGCCGGAGTCCACCGCCAACAGGTGAATTTCGAGCGGGCCTGCATGTACGGCTGTTAGGTTTTCAACTAGCGCGAAAAAGAAAGGAAGGTATTGGCTGTCCGCTACGCAACAGAAAGCGAACGGTTGCGCGCTGGACACGTCGGCTTCCGGATCTGCGGCCCGTAGGCTCTCCGCCAGCGCCCGGACGGACTTGGAATAGGTAACCACGCGCTTCGCGTTGAGCAATGCCGTTTGAAAAATGGCGGGTTGCTGCGGGACCAACAAAGTCCACGCCCCGGGCCTAGCGCCCAAACGTGGGTCCGGAGCAGTCTGCGTAGCGACAAGGACGGGCCCTTCTTCACGGGCTGAGTCCAAGAGCAGTTTATCGGCTGCGAGATCGCCGCTCGGGACAAAGACGGTTAACTCCCGAGGCGTCTTAAAACGGACCGGTCCAAACATGTTCTCCCCCAACCCGATGATTGTATGTGTCAGTCCGGCGTTTGAGAAGCGCGTTGCGGCTATTCGCCTGGATCGTCGTTGGCTTGCTCCAAGAGGAAGTCCTGACAACGGTGGGCTTTGAGGTTGGAGATGATGAATTCCGTCCGGTGCTTGAAGCGTGCCATGTTTGTCTTCGTCCCAGGAGGCGCTTCAGGGAAAACAGCGAAACGGTGCAACCAGGGAAACAAGGCCTGCTGCCTCAAGATTCGATATTGGCGCGCGTGCTCGGGTTTCAGCTCCCGAAGCGCGAGCTCCTGGTACTCTGCTTCGTCTTTGGGAATGCGAATCCAAGCTTCCGGGATCAGGTAGAGGTTCGTTAGTTTCACTTTGGGATCGTAAAGCGCGCGACGTTCTGCTGCGATATAAGCCCGCTCACCGCCCCCCAGAATGCGACCCGCCAAAACAATAACCGGGATCGCAAATGTCGATGGGTCTTTGCTCCCCACCAAGAAGCGCTGGCGTGTGATTGGAACATCCTTCGGAGATATTCGACGGACATGACCGACATCACTCAACGGGGCTAAAGAGCCCAACGTATAAAAATCGCGCTGGATATCCTTGATAGGAACCGAATCTTGGAAGTGGTAGTTGATACCGATTTCCGTCGTTTTGCCGTCGTTATAAAGAGCGATTTCCTCTGCCTCTGCATTCGACCGGCCGCCATTGATACGCCAGACCGAAACGCGTTTCTGTTTCAATAGATCCAAAGCCTGTTGGATTTGATCGACCGGAACCCATTCGCTTCGCAGAGTGACAGTGCCAGTCTGTTCATCGGGAGTTTGGATGCGCACTTCCGCGCGTTTGGAGTCGGGTTCGCAGAAGATGGTGGCTAGGGAAATCTGATAACCTTCCGTGCCGGAGTTCTTTCGGAAGTAGCGCGCGGAAATAGGATCCCAACAGGCAGGCGCACTTGCGCACAGCAACGTAGCTAAAGCTAAGACATTGAAATTAGCTCGCAAAAAACCCAACCCTGATTATCCCCACCCCTAGGAAACGATGAGTCCACAAGATGGTCAACAATTATCCGGTAAAAGCAGTTAAACTTAAAAAAGCCCTAACCCTCCTCTGAACCTATGCAAAAGAGCCTCTACCTCACCCTTTTTATCTTGGTGGCTGCCTGCAACAGCGTCGTTGTGGAAAAAGCGAAGCTGCAGAAAGTTCACAATATTGCTTTGCTCAGCCTCTTCATCAGCGAGCGGATCCCCGAAGTGCGCGGGCAAGGTGTCATTCGGAAAATGGATCCCGAAGCAAAACTGCAAATAGCGCAAGATGCAGTCACCGCCTTTCACGAAGCACTTTCACAGGCCGGTTGGGGCGTGATCTCCACAGAGGAAGTGCTGGCCGTCCCTGCGTACGCGACTTTCAAAAAACCAAAGTCTCAGACGGGCAGAGTCGGCAAAGCGGATAATGCCTTCGAAGATCGTTACTTCCTGCCGCAGGGCTTTGATGCCATTTGGCTGGAAACTGGGGCTATCCCCAAACGCGTAGGCCGGCCCTTGGTGAAAAATGAAAGAGATGCGGTTAGCGAAGTACTAACGAAAGTCCAAGCCGATACGGCCGCCATTTTCCGCATTCAATTCTGTTTCCGCACTTTTGTTCGAGACAGCCAAGAGCGCGCGCGGATCACCGCAGCTGCTTCTTTGCAGCTTCTCGATAAGACCGGAAAAGTGGTTCACAACCTCGATCGACGGGACTGCGGAAAAGACGAGCGGGGAGAGTCTCGCGGGTCTATTGGAGTTGCAGGCGAGGACTGGATCTACGATCCTATGCAGCGGGAAAATATTCGCACGCTCTTCCGCCAAGCAGCGGAAGCCGAGGCGGCTCGGTTGATGGATTCTCTGCCCTACTCCACTCGGCCACCCAAACCGGCAGAACCCCTTTTTAATTAGTCACCTCAAACAACCTGGAGAAACTTATGCGGTTAGTCTTGTTTACACTGGCAACTCTCTGCATTTCCGCTTCAGCCCTCACGGGATTTGATGGCCCCTGCAAGGAGCAACGCAAAGCCCTGCGTGAGAGCCATAAGGCGGTGAAGGATTGCAATAAAGCCTGGCACGACAGTGTCCGAGGGGACTCCCCCGATCCATCGGATGACTGCAGCGCAAAGCAAGCTGAGTTCGTCGCCAATGTGAAATCGGTAAAGGAATGCCGCAAAATCGCGAAGGCTAAAGAAGGTCAAAAGAAATAAAAAAGCCCCTCCTGGAAATCCAGGAGGGGCTTAGTACCTTACCTGCATTAAGGAATCAGCTTTTGCACTTCTTCCAAGTACCGCGCCTGGTAGTTGCGGTATTGGTAAAGAAAGTCATCCCGGGTGGGTTCGTACATGATGTCCGGAGTCACCCCGTTGTTTTCCACTTCCACACCATCTGGACGGAAGAAGAGCGACTTGGTCATGTTCACGACCGTCGACGAGTAGTTCAGAGCAGGCATGCTGACCACGTGGCCACCAGCACCCATCGTCCGCTTACCCATCAACTTTGCCCGTTGCATTCCCTGCATCATCGCGGGGAAAGCATCGCCACCTGAACCCGACATTTCGTCCACCAACATCAAGATCGGCTTGGTGTAACGAATCGCATTTGGATTCAGAGCGCGGTTGTTGTGGAACGTGACTCTCGGGGACATCCGGCTGCGAGACAACCACGCCGTCTTCACCAAGTTCGTCACACCCAACCAATCGGCGCCATCGAGCGTGAAGCGTTTTTCGCTGTCTACCCAGTTTTTGAAATCCAGGTATTCCGTACGGGAAGCGAGGAATTTAAACTCCAAGCCTTGGTACGGTTTATCGGCGAATAAGCCCACCATTTTCTCGAGGAAGAACACGCTACCACCGCAGTTGTGATCTTGATCGATCACAAGAGCGTCGGTGTATTTTTCCAGCTGGCTGATCACATATTCATACTGCTGCAAGCGAAGATCGGCTTGATCGTCCCAGGAGTAGTGGGGAATACGCAGGTAGCCAACGACCCCTTTTGCCGTTGGGTGGAAATAGGCCACAAATGGCTTTGCCATTAAGACCGTGGTGCGCGGCGGAACAGCTGTG
>JAIEOG010000305.1 GCA_019750655.1 bacterium | reverse complement strand
AGTATGGTCTAAGCTGCCTTCGTTGCGCGTCTGAGACTGCCCGGCCCTGAAAACGCGGGCTTGGGGATCGTAGGTATAGACCTTATCGAACCCTACGAAGTTCTGGTGTCGGTGAGACACCATCACCACCAAAGTATTCTTGGGTAGGCGCCGGATTGCTTCGAGGACAAGCGCCTCGTTCTGGCTATCGAGTGAAGCCGTCGGTTCATCGAGTAACAACAAGCGCGGGCTGCGAAACAGCGCGCGGGCAATGCACAGCAATTGTTTCTGGCCACCAGAAAACTCAATGCCCTTTTCGCCAATCTGCGAATCTAGCCCACCTGGGAGCGAACGGACCAATGGCTCTAATCCCGTGGCGCGTAAGCACTGCCAAACTCTTTCCGCATCCACTCCATACGTATCTTGGAAGGCAACGTTTTCTAAAATCGAACCCGGCATGATGAAAGATTCTTGCGGGACATACCCGACCTGCGCCTGTAACACCGTGAAAGCCGCGCAGGGTTTACCATTGGCGAGCAGCTTGCCTGAAGTCGGAGGGTACAAACCGGCTAGAATTTTAAGGAGCGTGGACTTACCTGATCCGGAATCTCCGACGAGCCCAATCCGATCGCCGCCTTGAAAAACGGCCGATGTCGGAGAGAGCACTGCACGGGGCGCTCCGGGATACTGAAAACTTACCCCCTGCAACTCGAGGGATTCCAGAGGCTCCAACAGTGGCTTATCTGCCTCTGCAGAGGCTCGCTTTTCGAGGATATGCGAATCCAAAATCGTGTTGAGCAGAAGCAAGGCTGGGCCCCGATTGAACGTGACGTTCGAGTAAGAGTGCACAATGCGGTTTACGCTCGGCAGGATCCGAAACGATGCCGCTGCAATCACCGAGAATTCCGCCAAGAGGCGGGCAGGATCCGCTCCCGACCAAAGATCGAACGAGAAAAAAACCACCACCGTCAGAATAAACATCGACTCTGCGATATAGCGCGGGCCCTGCTGGTGCATCTCCAGGTGGTGGAACATGCGTAGTTTGCGGCCTGCTGTTTCGTAAAGGCGCTCGCTCAGGAATGCTTCCTTCCCGAAGATTTTGATCTCGCTAATGCCCTTGCTGGTATTGGCTACGAGCTCTTGAAGCGCCGAAGCCGCCTGCATTTCGTTTTGCCCCCAGGCGAGGGTCTTCGAGCGCAGGGCCCAGTAATAGAGCACACCCGAGCCGCCGCAGGTGATCGCCAGGGCAGTCATGAGCTGAGGGCTCAAAAAGAAGATGAGTGATGTGATGCCGACAAGAATGAAAAACTCCGACAGCGCCACCATGAGGGGCCGAATGGAACCATCCATGAGTTTCTGCGTCTGCACACAGACCAGATTCGACAAAGAGCCGGCGCTCTCGTTTTTGAACTCCAAAAGTGGCTTTTGCAAGTGCGCGCGGTACAAGCCGCGCATGAGGTTTTGGCAGAAGTAGATCGCGAAATTGATGTTGTATTGGTAGCTGAAATACAAAGCGACGTTCTTTAAAACATAGAGCACTGCCACTGAGACAAACAGCACGAGCATCATGTCCCGCGGCGCAAGGCCGACAGGCATGGGGAAAGGCAAGAGGTTCGCCACGCCCGAACGCTGCCCCCCCAGGGCCAAAACCAGCGGGTAAAGAATGGACAACCCCAGCATTTCCAGCGCGGAAGTGATGAGCATCATCGCCAGAGCGAGGTAAAGCCGGCGGGTTTTCAGTCCCAGAGCTTTGTACGTCTGCAGAATTTTCTTAATGAGTTCCAAATCTATTCCTTAATGCAGACCTATTTCCACCACGCGTTCCACGGGTCTGGGAACAGCGCTTAGCCGAATTTCATTCTTGAGAAGATCGCGCAGGTCAGCGGCCGTGTCGGGATGAAATTTGCGTGCCTTGGCAATTAAGGCGTCTACTCGCTGGTGAAGCAGCTCAGCATCGTCCCAGCCCTCGGAATCGCCACCGGGCAAAATCATGATGTCTGAGTGCTCGCTCGGCATCTCTTTGCCCGTCAGGCAGAGCTCTTCGTAAAGCTTCTCGCCGGGACGAACGCCCGTGAAGAGAATGGGGACTTCGTCCTCTTGCTTGCCCATCAGAGCAATGAGACTGCGTGCGATATCGACGATCTTAACTGGATCGCCCATTTTTAAAATAGCAACGTCGCCGCTCTTGGTTACCCGTGCCGACATCAAAACCAGCGATACCGCTTCGGGGATCAGCATGAAATAACGGGTCATGTCCTTATGCGTGATCGTAACGGGCTCGCCGTTTTGAATCTGTCTTTGCAGCAGGGGGATCAGGCTCCCGCTGCTTCCTAGGACATTGCCAAAACGCACGGAGCAATAGTGCGCGCCACTTTCTCGCCCTGCTTGCGTCACTAGAAGTTCGCAAATGCGTTTGGTCGCACCCATGATCCCCACAGGGCTCACGGCCTTGTCAGTGGACACCTGGATAAACTGGCGCACTTTCGAAGCCTGGCTGATTTCCACGAGATTACGCGTACCGAGAATATTATTCAGCACGGCTGCCGAAGGATTCGCTTCAACGAGGTGCACATGCTTGTAGGCAGCGGCATGGATAACGATCTGGGGTTCGTGTTTCGTAAAGACTTCTGCAATGCTCAGCCGGTCTTTCAGATCCGCCAAGACCGGGACCACTAAGGTTGCGTTATTCTCCCCCACACGCAATTCTTGGTCGATTTGGTAAAGATTGAATTCCGAGTGGTCGAGTAAGATCAGGCACGAGGGCCCCGCTTGCATCACCTGGCGTGCGATCTCGCTCCCAATGGATCCACCCGCACCGGTGATAAGGATGCTTTGGTTTTGCAGCAAGCCGTGCACCACTCGCAGATCAATACGGTTCGCCGGCCGGCTCAAGAGATCCGCCAGCTCCACAGTGCGGTAAAGTTCAAAAGCGGCGTTGTTGCCGGCACTTTGGACTAAGCTCGTCGTCAAGCGCGGGCGAATACCATGCGGCCTAAGAGCCAAGAACACCCGCCGGAGCAGATCCCCAGGGGCTGCCGTGATCGCCACGATCACTTCCTGCACTTTGTAAGTGGAGATGAGCGAATCGAGCTCTTCGAACCCACCCAAGACAGGCAATCCTTTGATTTCGCGGCCGCGTTTTCTCGGGTCATCGTCCACAAATCCGACAACGGTGTAACCCACGACTTGGTCGGTCTGCAGGCGAGAAGCGAGCAGGCGGCCGTTGTCCCCCGCACCATAGATCAACACGCGGCGGCGGTTGTTTTTAGCTAGCGTCTTCGATTGCTGGTGCTCGTAGTGGTACCGACGGGTAATACGAATTCCTGCAAGCAAGAGAGTGCACAAGATCCCATCGATGAGGAACACAGACCGAGGCACACGCCCGATATCAATTAAGTACGTTGCAGAAATGATAAATGTCGTCGAAAGGAAAACGGCGCGCACGAGTTTCAACGCATCTAGCAACGAAACATAGCGCCAGATGATGTCGTAGGTTCCCGTGGCGATAAACGTCAGGATACGGATGAAAAGAAAGATCGGAACTAGGCGAGCTAAATCGGCTAGCTGCACATCAAAGGAGGGTGTGCCTGCAGTCCGCAGGTAAAGGCTCATGAACAACGAGCCCGTGATGATGAGCGCATCCGTCACCAAGTGCGGCAGGCTGAGATTCGAAAGCCTAATATCTTTAGGTAAACGCATTTTCACTCCATCGCTGGCGGAGGCTTCGCTGCTCCTCGGCCGGCACGGGTTCCCGCGCACGCAGCGCCAAGTACATCGCGGCCAAGAGCACAGCCGCGAAAGCGCCATTATCGAAAAGCAAGAGCATGTCCGGAGGAGACGAAAGGGGCGCCTCGATATATTTCAATCCCAAAAGCATCGCCACCCAGCCAAGCTTCACACCCGCGGCCGGAACCAAAATCTGATCTAAGATCTTGGAAAAGAGGCATAGGTAAAGCACACACAGAAGCACACTCCACGGAAAGGGAGCCGAGTATTCAAAACCCGCAATCAAGCCAGGAGATGATCCCTCGCGTGGATTGGTAGCCTTCTTAGCAAGTCGTCGGTAGTTCCACAAAGCCACGGAACTAATGTCCGGGCGGTTAACACCCCACAAACCGCCGGTAAGAAAATCCCCGCGGAAAAGCATCGTCGAAATCGGAAAAACAGGTGGCCAGTATCCGCCGGTTAAAGTCTCTCGCGGAACATTCGTAGCAAAGGTCAGCGAATAGTAGTGCACCGAGACGCTTTGTAACACGTAGAGTCCATAGCGCATCGGGTTTAGCTCATCGGTGGAGCGCTGGAATGCACGCCAAAGACTGAAAACCGATCTTCCTGGGCCACGGGCGGCAGGAGGCGGTGGTGGGGCTTGCGCCACGGTGGGCCGCCTGCGCAGCCAATTAAAAGACAAAAGACTTTCTAGTTTCCGCACAATGCGTTCACGGTTTGCCATCGCGCGCTCAGGATCCCGCTTGAGCAAGCCCCAAAGAGTTTTGGAGGACTCCTCCTCGGTTTCTGGAACTGGGGGTGGTGCCGTCACCGATGGCGCAGGGCCTCGGCTGCTAGCGATTTTAATCATCTCTCCACAAGGCCAGGCTAATCCGAAAAGGCCCACGCACAGCCCAAGGCAAAGCGCTTCCCGCCGAGCCTTAGCGAAAAGAGTTTCACTAGGTTTTTCAAAGAGCAGCCGACGGTAGGTCTGAGGGAATAGTGAGAAGCCGAGGGCAAACAGCGCCAAAAACATGCTGGCAGTGCCATTGACCAGGAAAACCAAGCTCAGAGCAAACAAGACGTTTTGAAAGCGGACAGTCCGCGTCAGGGGCTCCGCCCACCGACGCACAAAGATCTGGTAAAACTGATCCAAAGAAACGCCCGTTTGAATCAGGACGCCGACGATCAAAAACAAAGATCCCTGATCCGAAATACCGACGCTCGAATAGCGGTACGCGCTCAAACCCCGCCAAAGAAAAAACAGCCCCGAGGCTAAAGCCACTAGTGCAAAAGCCGTTCGCCGCCGTACATAAAACGCTCCCAGCCGCTGCATTAGATCCTGCAAGCGCTGCACGGCTGCGCTCCGCCAAAAACCTTGCATTCCCCAGGACCGCCCGCTGAGCAACGCAAAACCGACGCAGGTCAAACCGAGAACGAGACAGGTCAGTACCGAAGGCGTGTAAATCTGGTAAATCGACTCAATCTGCTCGTGAAAGATCGCATTCCCGATAAGCGGGATGAAATAGACGGTGCCCAAAAACAGCGCGACAGTTCGCTGCCCTACACTCCACTGCCCGATCGTATTAGTGAAAGTAGGCCGTGAGAGCATAACGGTTTCCTTTCAGGCAAGGCCGCGCACGGTGGATGGCAGAGGTATTCACTACCATCACGGTGCCCGCCTTGCACAAGACGGGTTGAGGGCGGTAGCCATGCGATGAGAGGCTATCGATCCACGATTCCTCTAAACTCTGGTAGGTGCGCTTTCCGCCGAGAATATCCGCGGGACGCACATACAACCCCTTCGCCAACATCCTCAGCTTGAATCCCCAACGGTGGCTTCCGGGAATGCACTCAAACGGACCCGAGGCTTCCGTAGTGTCGGTGAGGAATAAAAACACTTTCATTTGGTTGAAGAACGAATCCAAGTGCCAACGCCCTAATTGGACGGTCTGGCTTGCCTCATCAATCGGGCGGTTCCTAATAGCGAGCAGAGTATGCGGCTGTGGTGCCTGGCCCGAGAGACGCTCCAGGAGTGTTTTGCTCGTCGTATAGAACTCAGAAAGCGAAGGGCTTTTGTCTTGGCTACCCCAGAGGCGGATTTCGGAACCCGCGTAATTTACTTCGACTTTCGGGTCACTCTCATGCTCATCGATAAACTGGCGCACCTGCTGGCAGCTAGCGCTGTCATATGCATTTTCGATCAGGTAATAGCCCCGGGATTTCAGAGCTTCCCGTGCAGACGACAGATCGACTCGATCTAAGAAAGTATCAGGCATTCGCTTGCGGGATGTGTTTTGCACGCGCTCCCGCCTCCAGGAAATGGGTGATTTTCGGGTAAATTGCATCCGCACTGAAGCGGCTCTCATAGAGCGCCCGACCCCGGGCCCCGCTCGCACGCGCGAAACTGGGATCTCCGAGGTAAACACTCAGCTGCTTGAAGAAATCTTCCGGTCGGCTCGGATCGTAGCTCAACCCGCAGTCATGTTCCTCGAGGAGTGCCGCCCCTTCGCCTTGGAGCGCAGACACCAGGGGAATCCCCGCCGAAAGGTATTCGAAAAACTTATTGGGCAACCCTTGCGGAGCCCCCTGCGCATAAGCCGCAAGCCCAATCTGTGCATGACGGCTCACCCAAGCAATTTCAGCGGCGTTCATCCAACCCGTGAAAACCACATTGCTCAAATTCTTGCTCAGAGCTTCGTAGCGCTCGAGGTCTTCGCCGTTGCCACTTAGGACAAATTGCACCGGGCTCTTTCCGTCGATTTTGCGGGCTGTTTCGATGACGGGCGTCAGATCATACGTTCGGCCAAAGGTTCCGATAAACCAAGCGATCGGACGGCTGGGGTCCACACCCTTTTGTAGAAGCCGCGTTTCAGCGGCACTCAATTGGTCCAAAGCCGGTGTCGGCGGTTGGTAACCTAGCGGGAAAAGCGCGTCAGAATCGCGTCGTGCACGGCCCGCATAAGTGAGCGCCCAATCAAGATAGCCGGGAGAAATCCCAATGACGCCCGCGCTGTTTTTCATCGCTCGGCGAGTTTGCGAAATCAGAGGCGTTAATGCCAAGCGCGCCACTCCACGCAAAGGGCCAGGCGCAGCGCCCACGAATATATCCGGCCAGAGATCGCGGATGTCTAAGTACACCGGGATACCGTTGCGCTTCCCAAAGTCGGAAGCCGCATCAGCAAGCTCGATGGAAGGAAATGAGCAGAGAATGACATCGGGTAGCCGCGTTTCTTTCTCGACGGCCGTGCGAAACTTCGCCGCCAGACGGCGGTGGTCGCGGATGCGTTGGAAGCTGATATTGCGGCGGTAGCCTCCGCCGTCGAGCAGCTCCATGCGGAAACGCTCTTGGGGGTGCAGGGTTTTATCGCCAATATAGTGGTGCTGTTTCGTGAAATGATCGAAGGAGGATCCCCACCAAACGACTTCGTGGCCCGCAGCCAAAAGAGCCTGCGCGATCATCCCGGATCGGTGCAGCCGATCTTCACTCGATGCGCGCGGGAGAGGCTCCCCAATCGTTACGATCCAGGCCAACACGTGAGCATCTCCACTACCGTCATTCGATGACGGCGAAACCGATGTAGGGATCCCAATCCAGACGCTGCAGACGCAAATTCTTGATGCCGACGGATTCCAATACTGCGAGCGTTTCCCCAGGCCACTGGGGATTGTCCAATTCGTCGAACGCGATAATGGAGCCTTTCGGCATGCGCGGAACGAACTGCTCAATGGCCACCTTGGTCGGCTCAAAGAGATCGAAATCGAGGAACAACAAGCTAACCACGAGGTGCCCGTTCTCTTTCACGAAGCGCGGGATCGTTTCGCAGGCGTTGCCGCGCACCAAGTGGACTTTGTCCATATGGCCCAAGAAGCGGTCCTTATCGAATTCCTCAATCAAGCTATTGAGCTCTTGGAAGGAATTGGCATAGAGCGCATTAGGCGTGGGATTCGCAACCGCGTTCTGATCGCGATCCGTAATGGCCGTAAAGCCTTCGAAAGTATCAAAGCCGTATACCCGCCGCGTGAAGTTTTCCGGCTCGAGCATCGCGCTCAGCTTCGCCCAGGACATCACGCCGAAGCCTTTGAAGACGCCGCATTCGACGATAGAGCCTTTGACGGGAAGCACGCGTTTGAAAATTTCATAGTGCGCCAAGAAGCGCTTTAAATGCTGGCGGCGAACGTACTTTGGAAAGTTTTCCAGTTTTACTTCCACGCTGTCTTCACAGGCGGAAAAGATCTCGGCGTTTTTCTTGCCGACTTCCAACTCGGCAGCGGTACGGAACTTCTTCATGCTTCTTGTTTTCCTTGGCCAGCGACGGCGCTGATCGTCTGTAAAATGATTTTGAAATCCAAAAACAGAGACGCCTCGCGCTTATAAAGCAGACTTAGGCGCATTTTCTCCGGGTGAATTTTTTCCATGTAGTCTTTATCGGGATCGGTGCTGCCCTTGAGGATTTCGCCTTCGTTGGGAAAATTCAGACTCGCGTAATCCGTGATGCCCGGGCGCAGCTCTAGCAAAGTTTTTTGCTCGGGCGTGTAGAGTTCCACTGCCCAAGGGACTTGCGGGCGGGGACCCACCAAACTCATTTCGCCAGCGACGACATTGATCAACTGCGGCAACTCATCGAGTTTCGTAGCGCGCAGAAGTTTTCCCACTTTCGTGATCCGCGGATCGTCATCGGGCGTCGAGCTACCGCCGATCTTGTCGGCGTTCACGACCATCGAACGGAACTTCCACATTTTGAATCGGCGTCCACCGCGGCCCACACGCACGCCGCCATAGAGCACCGGCCCCGGGGATTCGATCTTGATCCAGAGCGCCAGGG
>JAIEOG010000443.1 GCA_019750655.1 bacterium | reverse complement strand
TGGGTGGTCCGCGAGTAATCGCGATACACTTTAGGTGGTCGTTAAAAAGGCCGGCTTCCTTATAAGGAAAGCCGGCCTTTCTATATTCTGTGTATTTAGGTCGCTATTACTTGGCAGCTGCCGTGAGGTCTTTGGCGTAGCTGTTGTAGAAAGCCGACTTGCGCTTGTTACCCGTGAGGGTGACGACGATGTTCTGGTCGCCCTGGAAGGTTTCCAGCTCGAGGCGCTGACGGTCGCGGCTTAGAGAAAGTTCGCGGTGGAAGCGAGCGAGCTTACCTACCATCGAGCCAATCCAGCCTTCTTTCGAAGGGAGCATCGACTTCAGGTCTTCTTCCGTCGTGGTCGGCATCGGGTAAACCGCAACGCTCAAAGTGGAGCGCGGGTTGCAGTCATCTGCGGGCGCGAGCACTTCAAATCGCATTTCGAATTCTTGGCTGAAATCTTGGGTCACTTCGAGACCTTGGTCGCTGAAGTCACTCGGATTCAGCGTGATGCCGTTGCCGAGCTCAAACCCACCTTCAGGGTGTACAAAAACTGGAGTTGCAGAAGCGGTTGCAGAGACCACCAAAGCCACGACTAAAGTACTGATAAAACGTTTCACAGCAAACTCCCCACTCCCAACCGACATCATGTTTGTTCTCCTCTTTGCGTCACCGGAAAAAGGTATAGACCGACGAAATACACCTCGTCGGATTGTTTATCCAACCCATATTTCCGATTCAGCTTCTTTCTGAATTCTTTGAGTTCATCTTTGATTTCTTTCAACCGGTTTCCAGGAATGGAGAGCACTAACCCCGAGAGCTCGCGCTTTTCGACTGGAACGGAGAAAATCGAATTGATCGCCTTGCGCAGGTAAGTGCGGTGCAGGCTTCGGATAACGTGCGAAGGCACTTCATCGGAGCTCGTGAGCAGTGGCTCTGTCTGTTCAAGCTTGCCGTCGGCATTGCGATCTAGGAACCGGAGACGGACCAGCAGGTCCAAGCTCTCACGGGCTTGGGCTTCGCTGATTTTGTGGCCCAGGCGTTTGGCAATCCAGGCGGGGTCTTCGCGGAAGTCGCCGGTGACGACGAGTTCACGGATGACAGCGTGGTGCCAGTCTAAAAGAAACTTGATGCGCTCCGCGCGCAGAGGCGTCGGGGTGCGCTGTTTTTCTTGGTACTTGAGCAAGGAGCGCAGGTGCAGCTCTTTGCTATCGGGGTCAGAAACCTCTTGGTACATGACCAATTCGCGGAAGTATTTTTCCTCATCGCGGTTCAAACCCAGGCCGCGCGCAAACTGGTAAAGCGTGCGGTCGGTGATGCGGCGTTTGCCGTCGACGACGAGTTTCAAATAGTTCGGAGAACCGAGTTTCGCTTTGCGGGCGAAGAGCCGGTAGCTGTAAGCCGAATTGCGCTTCTTGTGGAATTGATAATAGTCCTGGAGGAACTCGCGGTAGTCGAAGTAATCGAACAGATTCGGGGTCGTTTCCGCCGCCGTTTTTTGTTCCAGATCTCCCAAACTCCCAGCCTCCTCTTTCCGGTCTAGCTCTGTTTCCGAGCGAATACAACCGTTTTGGGCCTGTTAACAAAAGGGCCTCCAGGCTGCCTCAGCTGTTAAGGGGAACCCGCTCGAAAGAGGGGAGCGAGGGATGGGTGGAGAGCCTTGCCCTCCACCCAAGCTTGATTCAGCGGACTTCGAAGAGGATCATCTGTTTTCCGTCCCAGAGGTAGCGCATCAAGACCGGCTTTGCCTCCATGCTATTGAGCTCAAAGACGATGTTGTAGTCCTTCCCGCTGGGGGAGCGGAAATTCGAATAGGCCGTGCGGCCGGACACCTCTTCGCCCTCAAAGCTGAAGCCCGCGCCCGAACCTATTCGCACTACGGGTCCGGTAGGGGCCAGGGTCGCGAAAGCATGTTCGGCGAGCTTGAAGATGCTTTGAGAGGCGGGAAAAGCGATGCTTATTTTTTGGGTGGCTTGCCGGTCAGTAACCTCGAGGTGCGTGCTGAAGGTCATATCGTATCTTCCTTCAACCGTTAGGCGCGCAGACACGTCTCCAACAGGTTTGCGCCCGAAAAACCGTTCGAAGGTATTCGTGGCGGCCCGCTCGTCTTCGGGGCCCATGTGCCCTTCGTAAATATTTGTCCCGCGGTAATTAGGTAAGAGCTGCACATCCCAATCGATGTTCGCAAACTTTGCGTCCCACGGAGGGGACGTATGCATCAAGCGCGATGCGAACTTCTCATCCATCACCGTGTTGGAGACGTGGGGGCAGCCGAGCACATGGCCTAACTCATGGAGCAATGCTGCTTTGAGAAGGTGCGTCTGGGACCAATCCGGGGTTTTCTCATGCTGGCTGAGATCCGCATTGCCTTTGGCGATCCAGATAAACCCTTTGCTCCAACTCGGGATGCGTGTCGCTTCAGCGAAGGCTAAGGGGTTTTCGTAGTGTTTCTTTGCGTCTGAGACGCGCGCGTTCTCTACACCCAAGTACAGCGTCAGGTCTTCCCAACCGCCACACTGGGGGCTGCGTTTGTATTCGAAGTTTAGGAAGGCCCGAGCAGTGCTAATGGAGAGGTAGGCTCTCCAGTCAGAGACAGCCTCCAAAAACAGTTTTTCAACGTCTGCTTCTGCGACCCCGAAATCCGGGGAGGTCTCCAGGCAATAGTAGATCGGCCGAGTTCCCTCATACCAGGCGGCGTGCGTGGCGAAGCGGGTGTCGCCGCCCCCGCCATCCGCCGGGCCTGCGAGAGCGGTTAATCCCACACCTAAACACAAAGCTATTCCCCATCGAATTTTCATATCCCCTCCCCTGATTTCCTGAGTTGTTTTTATTTTGTGAAATCGCACCAAACGAAACTGGAGCCCGATCCGCGGCCGTAGGCGTAGTTGATATGGTACGAGCCATCTTGGTTGGGACCGAGGTCGATGGTCGTGGCGTAGTGGCGAATGTCGCCGCTCTTCGTGTCCTTGGCGAGCAAGGTGGTTTTTATCGCGGCTCCATACTGCGTCCATTCGCCGTATTCTGTGGTGTAACCATCCATGTCTTTCGTAACGGGGGTATTCACAATCATCCCCATTTTGTAGGCCTTGCCGTTGATTGTCAGAGTGTCGCAGCCGGTTTGCTCGATTTTATATTCCTTAGGATTGCTATTGCACGTTCCCACATAATCTCCGGAGATGTCCGGACAAACCGCAGCCGATGCCACATGAGGAATGAGCGTCAGAAGCGAAGCGAATACTAGGTGTTTCACAAGATCTCCTTGCTAATGGTTTACCTGAGGATAGGCCCCCGCTACGAGGGGAGATAGATTTTTTTGTTGAAATAGCAACGCGCTTGTTTACCGTTGGGTAAACATTTCAACCATGCAAACTACACCTAAGATTTACGACTTCGATTGCTACAAACGCTACGTTGCCGAACGCATTGAGTCCATGCCGGGTGGGGGCCGCGGGCAATACCGCAAGATCGCGTCTCAGCTTTCCATCCACACTTCCTTAGTCAGCCAAGTCTTCCGCGGCACCAAACACCTCACTCCCGAGCAGGGTTACGCGCTGGCGGAAAATCTTGGCTTAGACGAAGAGGAAACGGACTATCTGCTTTTGTGCATCCAACGCGATCGCGCCGGGAGCCGTTCGTTGAAGCGGTTTTACCAGTGCAAGGTCGAAGTTCTACGCTCTAAGTGGGAATTACCTTCGAGCCGCGTGCGCCCGCGCTCGGAGCTGCAGGAGTCCGACAAGGCGGAATTTTATTCGCACTGGTACTTGAGTGCTGTACGGCTTTTGACTTCGATCGAAGGCTGCCAAACGGTGGATGCGATTGCTGCTCGCCTAGGACTTCCGGCGAAGCTCGTAGCCGATGTTGCACGGTTTTTAGTGGCGAGTGGTCTGTGTGAGGAGCGAGATGGCCGATTGAAAACGATCATGCTGCGGACGCATACACCCGCCGATTCGCCCCACGTAGTTCGCCACCACCAGAACTGGCGTTTGAAGGCCTTAGAAAAAATCCAATTCCAAAAAGAGCCCTACATCTCTTTCACAAGCCCCTTCACTGCCAGCCTCGAGGACCGCGCAAAGCTGCGCCGGCTTACAAGTGAGTACCTCGGAGAGTTTAGTCGGGTGGTAGATGAATCGCCTGCCGAGCAGCTTTTCTGTCTAAACCTAGATTGGTTTGCTGTCTGATGTTAGCGCCGAATGTTGACAGTCCACGCACAGTACTGATTTCTCATTTTCGAATGCTTTCTCACTCCTGACTCGAACTCTCCGCGCTGTGTAGGCACGGATCCCCCGGCATAGGCATTGCAATTTCGTCTAAGCGAGGGAGGCGCTGTGAAAGGCCTACAGAAATCGTTAGAGGGAATACCCGCAAAAGAATACCGCTGGGGCACATTGCTTTTGTCCTTGTTGCCCGGGTTTTTAATCGCCGTTGTTTTCAGGCTGCTTGCCTTGACCGTTCGGGAGAAAAAAACCGTCGGATCAGTCGATTACCCTGCGAATTCGCTCATTGTTGTATTTCACCCGGAGTTTCTCGTTTGCCTAGCGGCGCGCAAGTTTTGGATTGAGCGGTGCAAGCACATGGCCTACTTGGGCAGCCACACGTTTGCTTCTTACGTCACGTCGGTTATTTGCTGGCTCGATCGCCTCCCGGCTATCCGTTACGACCGCAAGAAACCGGGGCGCCCCATCGATCAGGTGCGGGAATACCTGCGCGCAAATACCCAAACGCCTTTTGCGTTCCGCACGGATTCGGGCGGGCCTTATTACCGCGTGAGGCCTTCTGCTGCGGGCTTAAGTGCTACGACAAACCGCCCCGTCGTCTGCATGCGGCAGGTGGTCGATCGCGCTTGGGTGGTAAACCAGCACTACATCCCGATGCCGTTTTCGACGGTGACGACTTACGTGGGAGACCCCATCCCCGCAAGTGATCTAGCGGCACTGTCGAATGAAGAAGCCACGGCGCTCATCCAACGTGAAATGGAAGCACTGGTTCCGGCGGTTAGGCGCGCTAGCAGCGAACTCGCAGTGAAGAGTCTGCTAGTCGCAAAATAACTGTTTCAATCGCGAAGACGCGTGCTACAGCGATCGCATGCGCGCATTAGCCGTCTGTTTGTTTCTAACGTTTTCAGCTTCCGCACACGCGGGGTGTCTGGCTTGGTTTGTAAATCTATTCGCCTTCGACTGGGCGGCTTACGACTTAGCGCCTGAACAACCGGCGCGGTCTACCTCTCTTTGGGGGCAGGTTTGGACCGAGGTTCTGCGAGGGGTGGCCGAGGAGATTCGCGAGGACATCCCTTCTCCTGAAGTTTTGGCTAAAGGCGATGAAGTCATTGCACGCTTTTACAATGGCAGCCTGGCCGCTCAACAAATCGAAGCCCTCGAAGAAAAGCGGCGTAAGGTTGCCGAGCTGGTAAATAGCCGAGGCATGCAAGGGTTTCCTCGCCAGATGGCGCAGGGTTACACTGCCCTCGCAGATGCTCAGGATGCGCTCCGCAAGGCCACCCAGATTCCACGAATTACTTACGAAGCCTGTCTTCGCGAAGCGGGGTTGAAAGAGTCGGATTCGGCGATGCGGTCGCGCGTTTTGAAGCGGTTGGAAGCTGAGCTCTGTGTGCGCTTGCCCACCCTTTCGGCAGAGGATCAGTTTGCGTTCTTAGAGGCACTTGCCCTGCTAAGCCTCCCCCTTAAGCGCGCCATCGATAAGGAGCTTTGGGAGCAGCTTGCCCAGGCATTAAGGCAGAACAACGAATGGGGTTCCTTTGCAGCGGGCCTCCAGTCTACCGCGGTTCGAAGGCTTGCGCCTCTTGGCACTCAGGAAGCTTGGACCGTCGTTGGTGAGGTGTTGTTCCTAACGATCTCCACCGCTCCGGGCGTGCCGTGGCCTATGGAAATCGCCAAAGAACTTTTGGAAACCACGCCCGCATCGCCGGAAAAAACCGCGGCGGTCCAGGCGGTGCACCGCAAGGCGCTTCAACTGGGTTCAGACCGGCACGCCTCCTTGGTGGCGCAATGGACCGGGGAAATGCTGCAGAAATGGAAAGCGCCTCTTAATTAGAGCGGCGTTTTATTCGGGCTGTAGAGCTTCCAGCGGCGCAGTCGATGCGAGTACTGGCTGCTGTGTCTTCAACTGCCACTGCGGCGCGGTGATGTCCAAGAAGTCGAGGCAGTTGCGCAAAGTCAGATCCAGGTTGCGCAACGCGAACTCCTGCTTATCCGGAGACACTTCTTCCGTATAAAGATCGGATCCCACGCAAACGACGTCGGGATAAATCTCTAAAGACCGCACCGACACGGGGATTTCTCCCGAAAGGCTTGGGTGGAACACAATGCGTTCCCGGCTTTCTGCCTTTTCTAAGTCGGGAAAGGTGCGTGTGAGCTCCCGTTTAAAAGCGCGCACGACTTTCGCGAGCTCCTCGCGGTCCTCTAAGAGAGCATCTTCTAGGAAGACGAGAAAACGGTAGCTATGCGCTCCTGCGGTTCCCGACCACGGCGCCTGCATCCCCAGGCCCTTGAGCTTATGGTCTTTGTAGCGAAACGGAATGACGACGGTGTTTGCCTGAGCGAAGAGACTTGCGGAGGTGTCTAGATCGAGCGTGATGCCGCCTGTTTCGATCACGGGCGGTTTCTTCTTCGCGATTCCCTTAGGTGTTTCGCCCGTCGCTTTCCCCAGGGAAGCGAGCGTCGAAGTCCAAAGCAGCTTATCATAAGCGACTTTTTCGCCGCTCACTAAGAGGAGCGACTTGTTCGCGAGATCGACGCTTGCGACTTGCGTGCGCAGGCGAAAGGACTCGCCAACCTGAGACCAGAGTTTTTCCACTATAGAGTGGTAAGTCGCTGCAGGCTGCCAGAAGGGCGTCGCTAGATAGAAGGATTCGGGCGCGGAAAACTCCATATCTCCGAGGGGGCCGAACTCTCCTTTGCGCAAGGCAAAGGGGGGTTCTTCCACTAGAGACCAGGCCGTATCGGGCAGGAGATCGGTCATGAAATCCCGGGCCTCAGCTGTATAGACACGCTGGTGGCCGATCTCGAAGCGACCTCCGCCACGGAGGTCCTTCTCGAGCCCGCTAATTTCTACTAAAGATGAGCTTAACTGCTTCGCTAAACCCAATCCCGCTACACCCGCGCCTACGATCACGACTTTCGACATGGATCGGATTAAATCATGGGTGATCGTCGCCGGCCAGGGGATCCGCGGGAGTGCTCGAAACCCTTAATGGAAGCCATTCTCGAGACGGGCATCGGTTTTTTCGAAGATCTTCAAAAAAAGTGAAAAATAACCCTTGCCAGATTCTAGGGCTGGAAATATCTACATCCTTCCTGACGCAACGGTCTTTGAAAACTAAATAGCAGTTACGCAAACACGGGCCCTTGAATTAAAAATCCAAGTCTCGAAAGAGATTTGGCTTCAGACATTAGTAGTTGGGGTTACTCAACTACACAATAAACTGAAGAGTTTGATCCTGGCTCAGAACGAACGCTGGCGGCGTGCCTAATACATGCAAGTCGAGCGAGAAAGTGGCTTCGGCCATGAGTACAGCGGCAGACGGGTGAGTAATACATGGGTAACCTACCTCCGAGATGGGGACAACCTTCCGAAAGGAGGGCTAATACCGAATGAGACCACAGTGACACATGTCACAGGGGTTAAAGGTGGCCTCTATTTATAAGCTATCACTTGGAGATGGGCTCATGCACCATTAGCTAGTTGGTGAGGTAACGGCTCACCAAAGCTACGATGGTTAGCTGATCTGAGAGGTTGATCAGCCACACTGGAACTGAGACACGGTCCAGACTCCTACGGGAGGCAGCAGTAGGGAATATTGCGCAATGGACGAAAGTCTGACGCAGCGACGCCGCGTGGGTGACGAAGGCCTTCGGGTCGTAAAGCCCTGTCGGAAGGGACGAAAAATGGAACGGTTAATACCCGCCCACTTGACGGTACCTTTAAAGGAAGCACCGGCTAACTACGTGCCAGCAGCCGCGGTAATACGTAGGGTGCAAGCGTTGTTCGGAATTATTGGGCGTAAAGCGCGTGTAGGTGGCTAGACAAGTCGGGTGTGAAAGCCCTGAGCTCAACTCAGGAAGTGCATTCGAAACTAGCTGGCTAGAAGATGGTAGAGGTAGGTGGAATTCCAAGTGTAGAGGTGAAATTCGTAGATATTTGGAGGAATACCGGCGGCGAAGGCGGCCTACTGGGCCATTCTTGACACTGAGACGCGAAAGCGTGGGGAGCAAACAGGATTAGATACCCTGGTAGTCCACGCTGTAAACGATGGGTACTAGATGTTGCAGGAATTGACCCCTGCAGTGTCGTCGCAAACGCATTAAGTACCCCGCCTGGGAAGTACGGCCGCAAGGTTAAAACTCAAAGGAATTGACGGGGGCCCGCACAAGCGGTGGAGCATGTGGTTTAATTCGA
>JAIEOG010000129.1 GCA_019750655.1 bacterium | reverse complement strand
ACCGAGCAGGTTTTGCTGCATTATTTTTCCGGGCTCGATTTGTCCCAGTTCGATGCTATCGTTCTTGGGTGCACGCACTTTCCTCTTCTCGAGCCCAGCATCCGGCGCGTGGTTCCCGACACGGTTTCTATCGTGCATGGGGGCGCGGTATTGGCCGAGCAGTTGCGCAAAGTCCTCGATGCACAGGGGCTCCTGGCTTCGACGACGGCACCCGGAACCGTTCGCCTCTGGACCACCGATCGTATTTCCACACACTTGCCGCTCTTTTCCGACTGGGCGGGGCAAATCGAAGAAACGCGCGTTGTGCACTTGCGCTAAGCGCGCTGTGGTTTGCGTCGGCGGCTACCGCCGAAGTGACACCCAACCTGCCCGCCGGATCTCCGAGCTATGAATACGTCGAGAAACTCGAAGCGCTAGGCTGCGCTTTTCCAACCTTTCGTGCGTTAGGGCCGCAGGCCTTTGGCGATGTGCGCGCGGCGCTGAACTGGGATCCAGAAACCACCAAATGCCAAGCGCCGGAATGGTTGCTCGATGAACGGTTGATTCTTCTGCAGCCGGCGCTTTCGCCGGAGTTGCGCTCGGAAATACTCGCCAGCCCGCCCGGGCCTACGCTCTTACGCGGGACGGCGTCTTCCATCTGGCCCGTGTTTGCGCAGCGTGAGAACCGCCCCATGCTCGATACGGTTTTCGCCAACGAATTTTACCTAGGTTTTCAAAGCGGCATTCGGGGCGTGGGATACGCGTTGTCGATCACGCCTGGGTTTGCGGGGCTTTTCGACTTAAGCAGCACGTGGCTGGGCCGGTTTTATGTGCAGGAATTTTCCATCAAGATCGGGGTGGGCTTTTCGGAACTGACGTTTGCTCGGCAAGCGAGGCGCTTTGGGCAAACCGCCCATGGTTCCCTGCTTTTTTCCGCGGCTTCGGCTCCTATAGACGCGTTGGAGTACACATTGCGCCCCGTCCTCACGCCGGGACTTCTTTCTTACTTAGGGCCCGTGGAATTCCGCACGTGGTTTGGCGGCCAAGCAACGTCCTCGGGCGCGGTGGGTGCGCAGCTCTGGGGCATCGAGCTTGGGATGCGCCCGAGCCGCCTTTGGGAAATCGCTTTCATGGAGCTTTTCCAATTTGGTGGGTTAGGGACCACGCGGCTGGGGATTGGGGAAACTCTATTGCTCCCCTTTTTAGGGGGTGGCTCGGCGTTAGCGGGCCTGCGCAATACTGCTTTGGCTTTGCACACAGGTTTTTGGTTCCCGGGCCATTTCGCAAAAATCTACGGCCAGGCGCTCTTAGATCGTGTGGGAGATACAGTGCCGGCGGAATTTTCTTTCCTGGCGGGCCTTTGGTTGCCTCGGATTGGGCGCTGGGACGCGCGCTTTGAATTCGCCCGCACGGGCCCCGCCGCTTACCAGCACCCCGTTTGGACGCAGGGGTTAGTCTACCGAGACGCGCCCTTAGGCCACCCCTTGGGGCCAGACGCCTTGGGGATGTACCTGGACGTTGCCCTCCCGCCGATTGCCCTTTGGTGGCGGGGCAAAGTCGGATTCTCGAGTGAGGCACGCGCGCTTTCTATCGTAAACCCTGAACGTCGCCTAGGCGTAATGGTTGAGCTCGATAGACGTTGGCGCTTCGCCGATTTGGCGCTCCAGCTGGCGTACCAGCGAGTGGATAGCGCGGGTTACGCTGCTGTCTCGGAAGACGTCTTCGCTGCAGGCTTGCGCCTGCGTTATTCTTTCCTACCCAACCAGTAATCAGCTCTACGAAATAAAAAAGCCGCCCCTTTTGGGAGCGGCTTTTTGAGAATCTGGAAGATTCCTCGCTTAGCGCTTCGAGAACTGGAAGCGTTTGCGGGCACCTTTCTGACCGTACTTTTTACGTTCCTTCATACGAGGATCGCGGGTCAGGAGGCCGTCTTTTTTCAATGTCGGGCGCATATCGCCATCGACCTTCAAAAGAGCGCGGCTGATGCCGTGAGAAATCGCACCGGCTTGGGCGGCAATTCCGCCACCGTCTACCAAGGTGCTGATGCTGAATTCGCGGGCTTTATCCGTGAGGAGCAACGGGCGAAGAACCATGGCCCGCAGCGTATCGCGCGGGAAGTATTCTTCGACAGTGCGGCCGTTCACTTTAATCGTACCGTCCCCACCCGGCGTCATGCGGACGCGGGCTACGGCGGTTTTTCTACGGCCAGTTGCTTGAAGCGTTTGTGTTGCCATATGCGTTTGCTTGTTCCTTCGTTATTCGGCTGCTGCAGCCAGTTTCACAGCTTGCGGCTGCTGCGCAGTATGCGGGTGATTAGTGCCCGCGTAAACCTTGAGTTTGCTGAACCAGAGCCGGCCCATGTGCCCGTGAGGGAGCATCCGCCAAACAGCCTTTTCAATCAGGCGCTCAGGGTGCGTTTCACGGATGAAGCCCGCGGTTTGCTCTTTGATACCGCCCGGGAAACCCGTGTGGTGATGGTAGAGCTTGGTTTGCCATTTCGTGCCCGTCAGGCGCACTTTCTCGGCGTTGATGACGACAATGAAATCGCCCGTATCGGCCGAACGCGTATAGGTGGGCTTATCTTTGCCCATCAAAGCCGTAGCAATATAGGTGCTCAGGCGGCCCAAGGTCTGGCCTTCGGCATCTACCAGGCGCCACTTCGGCGTATATTCGCCGGGTTTAGAGAAAAAAGTCTTTTCCATCATGGGGCGGCGCTGCGGGGCGCTGCCTGCCTTTTTAGCCTTGGGGGCCGCGGCTTTTACTTCTTTATCTTGTGGAGCAGCCGTTTTTCCGGTGGCCGCTGCGGGTTTTTTCGTTTTCGTCGTGCTCTTGCTTTTTGGGGTCGTAGCCATGCTTCCTCAGTCGAATACAAGTGAACCCCGGTAGTTACTAAAGGGTCTGAAATAGGTCAATGGATTTATAGGGATGGCAAGAGCCCCTCCGAAGAGGGGTTAGAGGTCGCGGAACAAGGCCCGGAAAGCCTCTTTGGCCTTCTCTGCTTCGGTGGCGGCAGCGTCTTTGGCGGCGGGCGTCGACGAGGAGGCCGGGCGCAATTCAAAGAACGGGCACTCATTAGTCTTCGAGCGATCGGCAACCCAAGGGCTGTTCGGCTCGCGGCACTGAGTGGAAGTGTTCTCGTCGTAGTTCAGGCAGTTTTTACACGAATGGATATCGCTGCCGCAATTCGGGCAGAGCTGGTTCTTGCGCTGGGTGTCAAGCGTCAGAGGGTGACGACAGTAGTGACAAAGCCACATAGCGGTTCCCCAACCGGTTTCTAAAACCGACAACAACCGAGTTAATTATCGCATCGACCCCAGGTTTAAGGAAGCGCGGACGCACATCCCTTTAGGTTGAAGTTTGAGTGCGCGGCCTCTACACTTTTTGCGGACGTTTTCACCTCGGAGAACCGCATGATCCACCCTTGGAATTCTAAAAAACAAAGCCACCGTGTCGCTATTGTCTCAGCAGCTCGTACACCGTTTGCGAAAGCCGGCACGCAGCTGAAAGACTGCACGGCCGTACACCTAGGCGTGACGGCCGCGCGCGAGGCGCTGGCGCGCTACGGTGCGTCTGTGGACACGATCGACGAAGTCGTCTTCGGCAATGCCGGCACTCCCGCGAATGCCGCGAACATCAGCCGCGTCATTGCCCTGCGGGCGGGCGTTCCGGAAAACGTTTCGGCTTTCACGGTGCACCGCAACTGCGCTTCAGCAATGGAAGCCGTCGCCCAAGGTTGCACGAAGATTGGCGCGGGGCTTGCGGAAACAATGCTCGTCGGCGGGACTGAGAGCATGACGAACTTGCCGCTCATCTTTAACAAACACATGACGGAGTTTTTTACGCAGTTGAACCAATCGCGCACGGTGGGCGCAAAAGCAGGGACGATGGCGACTTTTCGGCCCGACATGCTTACGCCGGTCGTCTCCGTGATTGAAGGGCTCACCGATCCCATATCGGGTATGAATATGGGCCAAACGGCCGAAGTTTTAGCCCGGGATTTTGGCATCACGCGTGCGGATCAGGATCAGTTTGCGCTGCGCTCGCACCAGCGCGCCGTGGATGCGCAGAAGAACAATCGACTGACGGATGAAATCATCCCCACCATGCTGGAACCCAAATTCACCGAAGTATTCGCTCAGGATTCCGGCCCGCGTGAAAAGCAAAGCCTGGAGCAGCTGGGGAAACTTAGGCCTTTCTTCGATCGGGAGAATGGCACGGTCACTCCGGGCAATGCTTGCCCGATCACCGACGGCGCAGGTGCCATGGTCTTAATGAACGAAGCCCGCGCGAAAGCCGAAGGCCGCGAGATCTTAGGAACGATTTCGGGCTATGCCTTCACGGGCTGCGACCCTAAGCGCATGGGCATGGGGCCGATCTTCTCGACCTCAAAGCTTTTGAAGGAGCTCGGCCTCTCGATGCAGGACATTGAACTCGTGGAGCTCAACGAAGCCTTCGCGGCGCAGGTGATTGCAAACCAGCGCGCCTGGAACTCGAAGACTTACGCGCAGGAAAAACTCGGCCGCACGGAAGCGCTGGGCGAGTTGCCGGACGACAAGCTAAATGTGAATGGCGGCGCGATCGCTTTGGGCCACCCTGTTGGCACGACGGGTGTGCGCATCATCATGACGGCGTTGTTTGAGATGCGCCGGCGCGGTTTGCACCGCGGTTTGGCAACCCTTTGTATCGGGGGCGGCCAAGGGGCAGCTTTCGTTCTGGAACGCAATTAAGAGGAGACACCATGCAATTCAATCAAGAAAGTCTGCGGCAGGAAGTGAATAGGTTCCGCTCCTCGTTCCAAGACGAAGCGCTGGATACAGCGGAAAAGTCGCTTACGTTAGAGAAACGCGGGCCTGTGGCGATCATCTGGTTCGATCAGCACCAGGAAAAAGCCAATAAGCTCAGCACCCCAAACATGCTGCGCCTTTTTGAGCTTTTCGTGGAGATTGAAAAAGACAAGAAGCTCGGCGCACTTGTGATTTTGAGCAAGAAGCCTTCAATCTTTATCGCTGGCGCCGATATCGCGGAAATCCAAAAGATGGCCGCGGGCGAAGCGACAGTCGAAGACCTGATGAAGCTCCAATCCGTCTTTACGTATCTCGAAAGGCTTTCCATCCCTTCTATCGCCGCGATCAATGGCGCGTGCATGGGCGGCGGAACAGAGCTTACGTTGGCTTGCGACTACCGCATTGCGACGGACGCACCGGAAACGAAGATGGCGCTCCCTGAAGTGATGTTGGGAGTATTGCCCGGCTGGGGCGGTACGCAGCGCATGCCACGGTTGATTGGTTTGGAATCGGCTCTGGACTTGATCCTCACAGGCCGCAATGTCGATGGCAAAAAGGCGAAGAAGATGGGCCTCGTCGATAAAGTGGTGCCTAAGGAACTTCTGGAAACGCGCGCTCTGGAATGGGCAGCGGAATTGGCCAAGAGTCCCCGCAAGGCGAAGAAAGAGGGCCATGCAAGCCTCTTGAGCCGTGTACCAGGTGGCAAATGGATGATTTTCGATCAGGCGCGCAAAGGCGTCATGAGCAAAACCAAAGGCCATTACCCTGCGCCTTTGAAGATCATCGAAGTCTTGAAAAAAACGTACGGCGGCGATCTCGATGCCGGCTTGAAAGTGGAAGCCCAAGCTTTCACGGATCTGGTGCGGTCACCTGAGTGCAAGAGCCTCATTGGTGTGTTTTACCTGCAAGAGCGTGTGAAGAAAGACAAAGGCAGTGCGACGGGGATAGCGAAGGAAGTCCACAGTGCAGGGGTTTTGGGCGCCGGCGTGATGGGCGGGGGCATTGCTCAGCTTTTCGCTGCGAAAAACGTGCGCGTTCGGATGAAGGACATCAACTGGGACGCGATTGCGAAAGGCTTCCAAGCCGCTCAGAAGATTTTCTACAAGCAGGTGCAGCGCAAGAAGATGCGCAAAAATGAATTCGACAACGCCATGGCGCGCATCGAAGGCTCCACGTCTTATGCGGGCTTCAAGGGCTTGGATCTTGTGGTCGAAGCCGTCGTGGAAAACATCGACGTTAAAAAGGCGGTTTTCGGGGAGTTGGAAAAAAACACCAAGCCCGATGCCATTCTCGCCACCAATACCTCGAGTCTCTCGGTGGGCTTGATCGCCACCGGCACAACGGATCCGACACGTGTGGTGGGGATGCACTTTTTTAACCCCGTCGACAAGATGCCGCTTGTGGAAGTTATCCGCGGTAAAGAGACGTCGGAAGACGCTGTCGCAACCGTGTTTCAGTTCTCTAAAAAACTGGGCAAGACGCCCATCGTGGTGCAAGACGGTCCAGGCTTCGTCGTGAATCGCATTTTGGCGCCGTACCTTAACGAAGCGGGCTTCCTGCTCTCGGAAGGTGTGCCACCTCGCAAAATCGACGATGTGATCGCAGGCTTCGGCATGCCGATGGGCCCGTGCACTTTGCTAGATGAAGTGGGGCTGGATGTCGGTGTGAAGGTCGCAAAGATTCTCTACACCGCTTTTGGCGATCGGATGAAAGCACCAAACATCATGGAAAAAGCCGGGCAGGGTAACCGCTACGGGAAGAAGACGGGTAAAGGGATCTATCTTTACCCAGGCGGCGAGCAGAAAAACGATCCGGAGCTCTTTGCGCGCCTCGGCGTGAAAGAAAATGCGAGTGCCGTGCCGGACGATAAAATCGTCAAGCGTTGCATCTACGCCATGATCAACGAAGCCGCTCGCTGCGTGGAAGACAAACTCGTACGCGACGTCGCCGATATCGATATCGGCATGATCTTCGGCACAGGTTTCCCGCCGTTCCGCGGTGGCTTGCTGCGCTATGCCGATTCTCTGGGCGCCGAAGCGATTGTCGGCGACTTGGAAGTGCTGCAACGCATGTATGGCGAGCGCTTTGCGCCTGCTCCGTACCTGCAGCAGCTCGCAGTTTCGGGCAAGAAGTTCTACGAAAAGTAGAGGCGTGGATGCGAGGTTGGGGAATCGCTCTCGGGATTAGTCTGTCTTGTGCGGTTTGGGCGCAGGAGCCTGCCGCCGAGGGCGATGGCTTTCAGGCGGGCCTAAAGCTTATTGAGGACTCCAAGGCGGGGAAAATCACCTCCGTCGACCAATTGGCATTGGCGCTGCCGGCTTCGATTTTTGACCTTGGGAATTACGGCCTCGCTTTCAAAAGCAAGTCTCGCCACAAGACCGATAGCAAAAAGTTCCCCCGGCTCGTCGGCAAGACTAAGGACGGCAATCTCTTTGTCGCGTATGCGACCGGCAGCGAAGGGAATGAAAACCCCGACTTCGCGGAGTTCGTTCTCTCCAGTACCACCCAAAAGAAGCCGCTCTTCTATGCTGTGGATTATTCCAAAAGCCCACCTCAGGTGACTGGACCTAATGACGACAGCTGCACCGAATGCCATGGCAGCCGGCTGAAACACAATTGGGACAACTACGAGCACGTGCATGGCTTTTACGGAGGCTTGGCGGATGGTGTGGGGGCGGAAAATACAACCCAGGAAGAGATAGACGGATTTAAGTCGTTCTCCGAGGCATTTCAGAAGAACAAGCGCACACAGCGCCTGAAGCTTCCGGAGGGGGACAAGCCTCTCGGCGCTCTTTGGACGGCGCTTGCAGACGAAATCGGCCCCGAAGTTTTCCGGCGCGGTGCGCGGCAATTGGCGGCAGAACTCAAGGAAAGCAAGAAGCTGGTGCCCTTCCGTTATGCGTTGCTCGGAGCCGTGGCGGGCTGCCCCGATCTCACTGGGTTTTTTCCGGAGGGCAGGCGGGCGGTTTACCAAACCCGTTTGAAAGAAAATACCGTGTTAAAGCGCCGGCTGGTAAACCAGGCGATGGAAGTGGACAACGGCGGTCCGGTGGAAGCGAGCGCTCACTATAAAGAGGATGCCGAAGTTCCGGAAATGGCCCATGACACGATCTGGCTTCCCGATCGCCAAGCCCGCATCGAGTCGGTTTTGTCTCTTGCTGGGCAGAGTATGTTGGACTGGGAAGCCCCCTGCAAAGGCAACGGCGCAGACTTTCGTCCCTCAATCGGGAGTTTTTTCCACTCCGAGCGGTCGGTTGCGAGCAAGGCCGCTGTTCCAAAGAAACTCGATCCAAAGACTGCGGAGACACTTTTTGAAAATCTGCTTTTAGAATTCGGCGTCCCGCTCGAAGACGCAACCGGCGCGCAGCCGTTCTACGAGTCGGAGCCGGAAGGTAGTTGGAAATACTTGCTCGCGGATTGCGATGGGTTGCAGAAAAAAAGCCTAACCGCCCAGGAGCCGCCGGCGGCTGGGACCAAAGGGACAGCAGCTCCAAAGCCGACTGCACCGGCTTCTACTAAGCCGCCTCACGATGCCTCACTTCAAGGAACGCAGCAGAAGCCCTGACGCAAGCTTCGGGATAAAGAACGTCGATTTTGG
>JAIEOG010000097.1 GCA_019750655.1 bacterium | reverse complement strand
AACGAGGAGGGTTTCTGAAAACGGTAAAAGGTGCCGTTGATTTCAATCGAAGTTACTTGTCTGCTGGCGTAAGCCAGTTCTTCCTTCTGGGGGACGCCCTTGGGGTAAAACTTCCCGCGCCATCCCGGAAAAGTCCAACCAGACATACCCACTCGAAAGCGCATGTACCTATTTCGGAAGGATTGCGAGGGCTCTATAGGCCCGGGCGTTTACGGCAACGCAGGATGGAGGTGTCTGAAAAGCCCGGCGAATTTAAGGACTTAAAGACGAGGCCTTCGACGTGATCCGAGTCCATCGCCAACGTTGCCAGGCACTTTTCCAAAGTGGGTAAAAGCGGCAAGAGCGTGACGTGCGGAGAAATAAAATTGCGCGGCAATAAAGCGTAGCGCTGCGGGTAAGTGAGCGCCGCGAGGTCTTCGCCGTCCTTTTTCAGGCAATCGAAAAGATAAAACTGCTTCTTAGGCTTAATCCATTCACCATCGACTACGCTCCAACCGTCCTTCAGCGGGAGAATGCGGCGGAGTTCCGCTGCGATTTCAGGGGTGAGATCGATCTTGTGGGGGACGCCCTGGCGCGTGAACACAATAGGAGGAACCGAAGCATCAGCATGCAGGTGCACCTGCGCGCGGTGGCCATGCACTTTCATTTGTCCGACCCAGCCTGAGGCCAGAGCGCGTTCAATAGCTTCCCGAGTAGGGCGGATTTCAGCCTTGGGGTGGGGCGCTGGAATGTAACGTGAGGGAAACCGCATCTGGAATCCTGAAAACAAGGTGCGTTCGTAAATTCCAGGTAAGGGCATCCCTGGAATATAGGGCGTCTTTCCGAAGTTTCAACTACTTGATGTAGTTCTTCATCCGCAAGGTTTTCAGCAGGCTTCGGAGTTCCGCTGCGTTTTTCGCGTGCTTTTTCGCCGCTTCGGCCGCACCAGGTTTAGCCTTCATCAACATCGGCTTAAAAAGCTTGCTCAGAGTTTCTTCGGGGAGCACCTGAAGCGCTTCCACGACTGCTTCGTAGTTAGCGGCTAAGACATCGGCATCAAAACGAATGCTGCCGTAATCACGGACGACGAGGTCTTCCGCTGCATCTTTGCCAAAGCGGTCTTCGATTTCGGCGACGTCTTCTTCCGTGAGCCCAGCGCTGGAATCGGTAACGATGTACGTAACCATCGTTTCATCGCCCAAGATTTTGAACGATTTTTCCACGCCCGCCATGAGGCGTTTAACGTACTCCTGATCGGCGTAGCTCAAGATCGTATCCTTGTGCATCGCCGCTTCGCCTTCGAAGTGCTTGGCCTGTTCCTGCGCATCTCGGAAGGCATCGATGGCCTCTTTCACTTCTTCCGAAGGCGTGACGGTATCGTTCGACTTCGCCGCTGGAACCTTGCTGGTTCGGGTTTTAAATGGATCAGCCTTTTTGAGTTTTTTTTCGCTCTTGCCCGGCATATCAACGCTCCGCGTTAGTTTTTCGGCCTGTTTACGCGGAAGGTGAAGGGCTTTTTGCTATTTCAGTCGTTTCAACAGCTTAGGAAGCTCGTTTCCCGCACTGGGTAAGTCTTTCCAGGGATCTCCAGACGCCTGTAGACGAGCTGGAACGGTGCGGATGGTGTAACGGCTGGGGTTCAGCCGGGGGGTCAGTTCCCGCCACTCCAAGGGGGTGGAAACCGGAGCGCTTTCGCGCGGGCGGACGGAGTAGGGCGCTACGATGGTCTGGCCGCGGGCGTTCTGGAAGCAATCAAGGTAGATTTTCCCGCGCCTCTTTGCTGGGCTGCGTTCGAGGCTCGTGAT
This sequence comes from bacterium, assembly GCA_019750655.1. Taxonomy (GTDB): domain Bacteria; phylum Bdellovibrionota; class FAC87; order UBA2466; family UBA2466; genus JAIEOG01. Next base: position 6,576 of record JAIEOG010000097.1, on the reverse strand, counting down.
CTTGGGAAACTGCTCCAAAATCCGGCGCGAGATAGCCAGAGCAAACTCCCGAGAGGCATCGTAAGACACCTTACCGCTCCAAGGCACTACAATGTGCAGGCCCGTTGCGCCTGAAGTCTTGCAGAAACTTTCAGCGCCGATGGAATCGAGAATTTTCTTAACCGCGAGCGCTACCTTCACAACGTCCTTAAACGGATTTCCATCCGGATCGAGATCAATAACGGCGAAATCCGCATTGTCGATGCCTGGGACGTGCGAGAGCCACGGATTGATTTCAATGCATGCCAGATTCGCGATGTACGCGAGCGATGCTTCATCTTGGCAAACGGCATAGTGGATCGTCCGCCCGGAGGATTCCGAATAGTGTGGAAAGGTTTGCATGCCCGGAGGCAATTGGCCGATGAGATCTTTTTGAAAGAAACCCGCGGAACCGATCCCATTGGGGAACCGCACCAACGACAAGGGCCGATCTCGCAAGTGCGGCAGCATTTGCGGAGAAACGGCACGGTAGTAGTCGACGAGATCTTTCTTTGTGTAGCCCTCTTTGGGCCAAAGCTTCTTTTCGGGGTGCGTGATGCGGACACTCGACGCGCGCCCTTGCCTGCCGCGGATCCAATCGCGCTGGATCCCACCTTTATAGACAGATTTCTTATCGCGGGCGACCCAGCTCCCGGCGAGAGCGTTTAAAGAAATCTGCGGGCACAGCTCGACGCCTTTGGGGAGCTTGAGCTTCGCTAGTGCCTTGAGGCGCTTTTCCAATAGATCCTCGCGCAGGTCTTTGCCGTTGAGGTAAAGCACATCTAAGAGCCGGAGCGTTTCTCCTTCGAGCTCGCCATCGAAAACGGCGCTGTTCGCCAATTTAGGCAGCGCCTTCGCGAGAGCAGCGTGTTTCTTGTGCAGAGGCACTCGGATGCGCGATAGGATGCGGGCCTGGCTGTTCTCAATTTCCACCAGCACGCGTTCGCCGCTTCCAAATTCTTGAACGATCCACGAGTTACCCGCCGGCGGTTCTCGCCGCAACACAGGCGCCGAAAGCCGCGTGCGCGGGAGTCCGGATTTTCCTGCGCGCGTCCAAGTTGCGGGTACTGTTTCGCGCACCCCTGTGAGCGTCTTTCCCGAGACGACGGAACTATCGTCCCACTTCACGGGGCGGTAAGAAGAGTGCGCATCGCCTTTCTTTATGAGCAGCCAGTTTTTCCCGTCTTTGAGCCGTATCAGCGCAAACTCGCCTTTGAGTTTTTCTCCCTCGAGCACAAAGGTTATGTGGCCTTTGGCCAGTGCTTTGCGAAGTGCGGCTTCGCTTTCCGCCCGGGTTTTGGATCGGCGTTCGTGGTAGGTGCCTCGATCCCAAACGACGACAGGTCCCGCGCCGTAGTTTCCCTCGGGAATCACACCCTCGAATTCCCCATATTCCATGGGGTGATCTTCGACGTGGACTGCGAGCCTTTGCTCTGTTGGATTAAGACTCGGGCCCTTGGGAACCGCCCAGCTCTTTAAGACGCCGTCGAGCTCAAGGCGCAAGTCGTAATGCAGGCGTGTGGCATCGTGGAGGTGCACTAAGAACGTCAGCTCCCCTTTGCCGCGGACTTGCTTCCCCCGTGGCTCAGGAGTCGCATGGAAGCGGCGTTTGCGCTGGTACTCAGCGAGCTTCTTTGGCATGAGCGGCCCTCCAAAGCCAGTCCACTAGATCCACCATCAGCTGCGTATCCTTCTTGCAATAAGCGAGCAAGGACTGTCGGAGAGCGGCTTTTTCCGCCAAGGGAGCCTCTTTGCCTACGAGACGTTTGAAAGCGAGTTGGGCTCCCGTACCATCCGCAACAGGCATGCCTTCATAACTCGCATGTTGGCCCAAGATGCCAGGCCCGACTTTCTTAATGCTGAAGCTCGAGCCAAAAGCGGGGTCATAAACACGCTTGCGGAAAATCGGCAGTGGGTCCAATAGGCCTCGCACGGCTCGGCGCAAGATCTCAGCGTATTGAGGGTAAGCCGTCGCCATTCCCTCTAAGCAAGCCGCTTCAAAGCCTTTGTAGTACGCGACAACTGCGCGGTCTTCTTGCAGCAGCGGGAGTAAAGCTTGCAAGAGTGGTAGGCGAGGATCGGACGCGTCTCCATGCAAGTATTCCCAGTGCTGCACAGGGGCCTCGGGCGCCTCTTGTAACAGCGCGCTGAATTGGAACGGGACTGCTTGGTAGGCGTGCGTGCCAGCATGTTGCGGGACGGGCTGTCCGAGAGTTTCGAAATCCAGATAAAGAAGTGGCCAGCGCCATTCGCGCAGATCTTGGGCGATGCCCTCTTTGTCCACCCAGCGTTTAGCCGACCGCAGGGCTTCTAGGCGCCGGGCTTCAACGCCCTCAAATGGGCCGAAGGCGGGGTCGTTTGGGCTTGTGATTTTCTTCTCTAAGTAATCCCAGGCCTTCGAATGCATATTGGGCAGATCGAAAATACTCGGCTGGGGGAGCACCTTCCAGCACTGGGCCTTGAATGGGCACTCGTAGGGAGAATCGCAATGGGGGCCAATCGCAATCTCGGGGGCTTGTGATGCCTCGGAGCTTTTTTGAATCGCGGCGAGTTGTTCTGGCAGTTTCTCCAAGAACGGCGCAATGGCTTCGGTCACATCTCTGTCGACGAAGAGATCGTGCAGGTTGGGAGCTATGGCTTGGTTGTTCAGGTGCAACACATGTGCGGACTCGATGTTGTAGCCCGCCAGGCGTGCAATGTGGGTCTGGATGGCGACGTCTTGGAGGTGCTTTGTCTTTACGGATGTCGACGATTTAACTTCGACTAAGCGCCAACCATTTTTGGTGCGGTGCAAGATATCGATCTTAGCGAGCAGGGATCCATGCGCAACGGTGGCTTCAAACACCGCGCTCGCCCCGCTGGCAACCGCTCGGCGTGTCTCTTCGAGTGCCTTAGCCGGGTCGCCTGGATTGCCAGGGAGCAATATGCCCCCGGGAAAAAGCGTGTGAGCGCGCAGGCCGACTTCAAGTCCGTCGGCCATGGCCGACTTTTCTTGTTCGGTGGGAGCGGCTTCCCATTCGGGGTGGTGCAAAGTGAAGTACAGGCTCTTCGCGCACTGCAAGCCGCGCATTAGCCGGGATTTGCTTAAGCTGGGATTCGACGCCACAGCTCATTTTAACACTTCGGTCCGTCGCGCTGCGACGCGCATTGTTGGCAGCCTCGCACTGCGCGAAAATTTCTTATTACGGAGGCTCTATGAAGAAGCTATTGGCTCTAGCCGTTTTCAGTACGTCAGTCCTGGCTGTCCATAACGGGTCTTTAGTAAATCCCTCTCGATTCCCGGCTTCGGGAACAGTGAAAACAGATCTCATTGGCTGTGCCGTCGTTGCCGTCGGGCCAAAGGCCTTTTTGACTTCCGCAAGCTGCGCGCCCTCGATGAACTCTTACACTGCATATGAGGTAAGGTTCACGCTTACGCCGAACACGTACTACCGAGCGCATTGCAACGCGCACCCCTTGTACGACGCGAAAGCGACACCGCGTGCCTTCGACATTGCGGCTTGCGAAACTTACAACGAGATTACCGGCATCGCCTTTGCTGAGGTGATTACCGGCTCTCCTTCGCGGAATGCCGCTCTCGCTTTCGTAGGGCACGGCGCACCTGATTGCCGCGCTCCGGAGACGCGTGACGGGAAACTCCGCATGAAGCGTGCTTCCATCGCTGGCCTGAAAGGTTCCGTCCTTTCTTACCAAGGGGCGCAAGCTTCCTACGGAGATACGGGAGCGGGCTTCTACGATCGCAGCGATCGACTAGTGGCGCTGCAGATTTCCGCGGCCCAAGGCCTCATGCCCCAAGCAGCGCTCTGGCTAGGGCACCCCGAAGTCCAAAGCTTTCTGGAGACTTGGGCGGACGATCACGGGGGCGTCTGCGGCATTTCCTCGGGAGATGTTTGCGATCCTCGGTAACCTTTCGTCCCCAAGTTCCAAAAAGAGACTAGCCTTCTTGGCCCCAGCTGCCTCCCTTCATGCTGGCCGACCGTTGGCACACTCAGTGCACTACGGCCGGCCAACACATATCCCCGATTGGGGAGGGAGGTCTCATGAAAAAGTTCGCGTTCTTAGGATTGTTCTTAACCACAGCTTCTTTCGCTACGAGCTATAAGGCTGTGGCATTGGAATTAGTCGACACACCACTGCGCATGATGGTTGCCAACAACGAAGCCAAAATCATTCGCGTATCTTTCGACGGAGAAGTCGCCGGCGGTACCTGCAAAATGAAAACGGCGATTCCGCGGCGCACCTTGTTGTCCATCTTGCCTATCGAAATCGATTACAGCCGTTGCCAGTGGAGCACGGTGAAAATGCTCACTCGCTATGAGATTCGGGAAATCGATCAGCTGATCGACGCAGCTCGTGGGGGGGTGATCCAATCCGGTGGGCCTGTGTACTGCATGGCCGTTCCTACGCGTAACCGCGTGATGACGGCAGACAGTGGCCAGATTCTGCTCCAGCAGGGAACGTTCCCCTGCGGACCTCAGACGGTCAACTCGTCTAAGGCAGCCCGGCGGTTGGTCTCGCGTCTGCAAGGCTTTCTCAATGAGTACGGCCAGCTATAAGAGCCTCTAAGCAGACTCGTTCACCCGGCGCGTGGGCCTAGTGTCCACGCGCCTTTTTTTTCTTGGTCCGAAGTTTCCTGAGGAGTCGATGTTCGCGTTTTAACGAAGCTGTCGGGGTAGTGCGCGTTCAAGAAACCGATGAGCTCTTCGCGGACAAAACATTGGAGATCAAAGAGACGGCTCGCATCGTCGGCGCTCACGAGCGCCCTTAACAGAACGTAAGAAGCGGAAGTTCCCGTCACCTGCAAGGTGCACACTTTCTTGTTCCATAAAGAGTTGCGCTCCACAATTCGGCGAAGTTCTTTGCGAACCTCTCCAACGGGGACGGAGAAATCGACGTAAAACTCGGCAGTGCCTAAGAGTTCAGCCGAAGTCCGAGTCCAATTTTGAAACGGTTTTTCGACGAAGTAAGTAATAGGCACCACCAAGCGACGTAGATCCCAAAGTTTTAACGAAACGTAAGTGAGCGTAATTTCCTCCACGCGTCCCCATTCCCCCTCGACAATTAATACGTCATCAATGCGCATTGGCTGGGTGAAGGCGATTTGGAATCCGGCCACCAAATTAGCGAGGGATTTCTGCGCTGCGAACCCGATGACAATGCCAGCGACACCTGCGGAAGCCAGCAAGCTTGCCCCGAACTGCCGCGCACCAGGGAGAGCAAGTAATACGGCGGCGCTCCCGATAAGGACCGTAGCAATGGCTGCCACGCGGACGATGTATTGCAACTGTGTGCGGACGCGCCTTTGCGCTAAATTGTCCTCCGCTGTGATTTCAAAGCGGCGGTAAAGGACTTCTTTTCCGAAATAAATAAAACGGACGACACCCCATGTGATGCTCAGGATCAGGGCGGCATTCACAACGAGAGAGGCACGCTCTCCATAGGGTTCGGGCAGTGCCATCAGTGGCAGCACTGACTTTGCTAAGAATGCCCAAAGGAAAAAAGTCAGAGCCGATCCAAAGTGGCGATTGAGATCGAAGCCCTCGGGAATTACTCGGAGAACGCGGCTGCTTCGGTTGGCGATGAAAAGTACGGCTCTTTCTAACCCCCAGCCGAGTAAAAACACGGTGCCGGCGGCGAGTAGGCGTCCGGGCCAAGTAGCAATCCAGTCCATTAGGGCTCCTCTGTTATTGCCGCGGGATCCGCGCCTTCTTCTGCTTCCCGCAGGGGGCTGCCAAGGGGATCCAACCAATCGGCGAGCATTGTTTCATAGGAAGTGCGGACCACCGTGTCTTTTCGGGCCGTCGGAGACCCGGCGACAATCACTTTCATAACTTCTTCTTTGAAGTTCACGGGTAACTCCAAACCGTCGGTGAAGTAGTTGTGCACTGAGTTCGCGAGCCGGAGCATTACTTTGTGTTCCGTTTTGCCAAGCATATAGGGGTAAAGATGGCCGATATTCAGCGCCGCTTCTCCTATATAACGGGCCGCAATTTGAAAGCGATCGTGGGTACATTTGGAGTCATCCAGCTGTGAGGCAATCAAAAAGGCCTGCTGGAAATCGGATTTTAGATTGGTGATGATCGCGTTGACGATCTCAGAACCCTTAACGTGTGTGCCGGGCGATCGAATCTGGGTTCTCCAGATGTCGAGATACTCTAGACCATATCGGAAAGGCCGGACGATCACGCCCGCTGCCCAGGCTAGAAGGTGCCCGCCGTAAAACTGTTGGAAGGGGCCGCCTAGATTATTCAGGACCGGCCCAATAGCCTGGACTAAACACCCGCCGGCAAACGCTGCAATCGTCGTATCGGTTGTCGCTTGTCCAATAAGAATCGGCCCGCCCACTAAGAAACTGATGGTGGTCCCCCACGCCACCACAGCGGCCCACCGGCGCCGAGAGTTTTTATGCTCCACAAAAAATTCTTCTGCGGCTGCGCGAGCCGCTTCTTTAATCTCGTCGATCGTGCAGTCGGCGCTCCGGCAGACACGGCTTACCTTTTTGCGGACGTGTTTTTCGACGAGTGGGTAATTCTGGAAAACGAGCTGAATGCGCAGAGT
>JAIEOG010000121.1 GCA_019750655.1 bacterium | reverse complement strand
CAAGCGCTCCGTCACATCCCCAATGCTTTCCCCCGCGTGGATTTTTGTGCCGGCGAGGACGATTTCGTCCATCGCTTGGCGCATCTTGGCTTTCTGGGCGCCGGTCACCGTGCGGAAGAATATCTTAATCAGGTCAATGCAAGTTTTAAGCGGGAAGCAAATCAGCGTCGCCGCCAGCGTGCCGCCGAGGACGATATAAGCAGCGTGGGCGCTCAGGAGAATGTGGCTATTGCGCATTTCGCTGAAAGCGCTCACTGCGATGCAGAAGATTCCGATTACCAATCCAAAGAGTAGAGAGAAATTCATAGTGGTTATCCCTTAAAAAGAGTAACTGCCTCCGAGAATGAAACCGGTTTGGCGAATCTTGAATCGGTCTTCCGACGCTAGTAGCGTGACGAAGCCATAGGTGAACTGGGCAACTAGGCTGAACTTCTGGCTCAGTGCCATTTCTGCGCCGACCGCGATATTGAGAGATACGGAGTTCCCCGAAGAAGGGCTGTCAGAAGTGCCGAGGATGTAATTGCGTTGCACGACGCATGGGCCCACGTAGAACGCGTACCGCCGCTTAGTGGCGCTAGTGATCTCTGGCGTTCCCGAAACGACAGGTACGCCTTCACCCCAGAAGTACCACTTCAACGGTAGATCAAACCCGGAAAGCGCGAACCGCGATTTGGAGAAATCGTAAACCATTTCATAGCCAACCCCCACGGACAGGTGAGGGTTGAGGAAGTAGCTCACGCCCACATTCAGGCCGCCACCGTAACCGCTGGAAAGCGCTGGGCTGCTGCGCGATAGAAAGCCGTTGGACATTCCGAACTCAAAACGCGTGCGCGGGCTTTCCGCGTAGGCGTAAGAGCTGAAGAGGCCAATCAAGAGGAGTAGCCGGTAGGTCATGCGGCACGCTCCACTTTCATATCTGGAACGAAGCCGTCTTTCTCAGCGCGGACGCGCACGATGCGCAGGAAGCGAGTAGCAACCGCTTGCGCTTCTTGCCACTGCGGTGTGGAGGTGGTCGGTTTTTCTTTGGTCAGGTATTCCGTAGCAATCTGTTTGATATTGCCTTCCTTGAGGAAGGAATAAATAAGCTTGGCTTCTGAAGAGGGCAGAGCCCAGATGAGGATGGGGCGCTTTTCGGGCTCTAACTCGAGCAAGCATTCGCGCAGCTTAACCTGCGGAATCTTCTGGAGCATGCTGGGTGTCCAGACAAACTCGCTAATGCACGCGGCCAAATCCGGAGACTTGGCCCTTGTTTTTTCCAGGAAGCGCTCTTGTTCCTCCACGGACATCTTCGAAATAGCTTCCACCATGGGGGGGACAATGAAAGTGCGGAAATAAGTCATCTGGCGATTGGCTTCTGTGTTCTCAGCACTTTGGCCAAAGCTTGCTACAATCGCCGATGCCGCGCCTTTAAGTTCTTCGGTGTCTGCCTTCCAAGCGAGCAAGAGATCATTCCAAGAGGTTTCATCCTGGCTCTGGATTCTCGCAATCTGCTCGGGCGATAAGAACTCGGCAATCACTCGCCAGGCTGCGTGCGTCCCAATTTTCTTGGCAGCGAGAGTCAGCTGGCTGTTGTCGGAATTCGCAAGCTGGGTAGAGGCTTCGGGACCGATGATGTCTTCGATATTGTCTTCATCCTGCATATTGGCGAGGACGATTTTTTCTACGAGGCTCTGGAGCCACTGAGCGCTAGCAATTTCGCCTGGGGTGCCGAAGTTAGTACGTGCGCTCTCGCGCAGCGCTTCAATCTGCTCAGCACTCAGGATGCGCTTCAGCAAGTCTCGGTTGGTCTGGTCTAGCTGTGGCAATAGCCACCGCATTCCTTGCAGTTCCACGGCACTAGTTCCAAAGCTCTTAGCAATGACCAAGGGTTTGTCTTGGAGCGCTTTGGTGAAAATACTCAGGTTGTGTTTGATGCTCACACGCTCCGAAGGCGTGATTGCGGAATGCGAGGGAGGGAGCGGCGGCGGCATGGCGATGGATCCCGCGGCCGCTTGTTCGCGAATGGTTTGTTCGCGGACCGTTTCCCGTGGCGTGTCTCGTTGGGCGTCGCGTGTGCCTCTACCTTCGGAAGGGCCCAGAGTGCGCAAGCCTTCGCTCAGCGTTTGGGCAGCTTTGCGAATGGCGGCGCCGAAAAGCAAAAAGCCCAAAAGGATGGTGAGCGCGGTTCCAAGGGCGATGAGGCCTTGGTAGATAAGCGGCTTGTAACTTTTCTTTTCAGCAGGGGTGTTCGCCGCGGGAGCTTCTGTATCGAGCGAGACGCGGATCACTTTGATTTTGGGCGAGTACCCATTCAACGTATCTCGAACGATTTCCTCGGCCGTTTTCACGATGCGATCGGGAATGTCGGATGCTACTCGAAGCGTGACGCGGGTGCTGATGAGCGAAAGCTTTTTGTGTCGGTCACTCGCGTTTGAATAGCGAGACTCGGAAAGCGGTGTCGGAAGGTAAGCAAGGTCCAAGGGCTCCGACTCTGAGGCCGAGGGTTTGTCCTTCTTGCCTTCTAGGTGCACCGTGACGAGGATCTTGGCGTCCTGTCCGAAGAAGCGGGCAATGTTGTTTTGGATCTTAGATTCTAGCTCAGAGCCGAACGATGCAATGCCCGTGTCGATATCAAAGGCGTACGCCCCCACCGATGCCATCAAAGCGATGACTAGGGTGAGAATGTATTTCACTTAGTGAGCTCCAGATTTCTTTGCACGACCGGGTCTTTAGGGTCGAGTGATCTTGCGCGTAGGAAAAAGCTGCGAGCCATTTCCATGTTGCCTTTGGATTTTTGAATTTCTCCTTGCATCACGTAGGTCGCCGCAACGGTGGGGTATTTCTTCTGAAATTCTTGGATGGCGGCATCTGCTGCGTCGAATTGCTTCACGATCAGCAGCCCTTGAATTTTCAGAATATCCCGGATCAGTTCATTCGCCTGCGTCGGGTAGGTTTGCATCAGCTGCTCAAAGAACGCAGAGTCATGCGCTTTGAGTTTTACTTGGTGAGCGTCCTTGGCGTGGACATCGAGAATCAATTCACGCTCTTGAAATCCTGGGTGAGACACGATGACTTGCAATTTTCCAGACTGGACCACTTCGCCGAGCGCATCACCGCTCAAAGTCAGCGGTGTCGCGCCGAGATCTTTGCCTAAAAACGTGCGAACGTGTGCCCCGACCGGATCCGAAGTGAGTTCCACTTCGGATGAAAGCAGAGAAGAACATCCCACTGCCGTCATTAGAGCGATCAGAGCGCCGAAAATGCTTTTTCCGCGAGGTGTTACCATACCCCTTAATATCGGCAGAAAAGCGAATGATATTGAGGGATTTGGCTAGGGTTAGCCAACCCGTTTCTGAGGGCGTTTGGCGCGCCGCGGGGTCTCAGGCGGGTGCGGCTAAGCCATTGGTTTTACTGAACAAAAATTCCCCTGGTTGTTCTAGATGGTTTTTCGCAGCATGAGTAGCTCGCAGAGGATATCCGTGGCCTCTCGATCTCGCTCGCGATCGGAGTACCGATCGCTCTGAAGGTCGATGAGCTTACCGGCCATCTCGCTATACCGCTCCCGGTCCGGAATCTTCCAGCCAGACTTGCTAAAGTTATCTGCAAAACCAATCTGCCGAGAGAGAATCGTCCCAAACTCCACTTTCTCCATGGGCGTCAGCGAGCGTTTGCGCTCCAGCACAGCAAGCCGCAGGTAGGCGTCGAGCGGGTAGAGTAAGAAATCGATTAGGCTGATGACCTTCTTTTTATAATAGCTCGCTGTGGCCCAACGGCTTAGGTGCTTGAATCGCCCAATGGCGTTGTACGAGAGAAAAATCGTTTCATAAGCCGTCGGGAAGTCGGGGCCTTTGATCTTTACGGCCTTTGCGTAAAAGTCGAAACCCTTGTCGGTGTGGAATTTCTCGATGCCGCCTTTGCGCGAGAGATTCACTTTGATGATCTTCCCGATCTCATAACCCACCGGCGTTTTATCGAAGACTTCATTGAGCGACAGCTGGATTAGCTCGCGGATCTGTCCAAGGCTGCGGACCTCCGAAACCGTTCCAGCAGTGTAAGCGGCGCCCGCTGCTAAGGCAGTGGCCGTCGCGGCCACGGCGACCCCGTTCTTGATCAGGACTACGGCTGCGACGCGGGCTCCCGGCACTGGGACAAAGAGACAAGCCACACCCGCAGCGGCCAATAGCACTGAGATGCCGACCGCCGTCCCGGCGCGAGCCACTCGAGAATACTGGTGCTGAATCGTCGATAGTTCGACTCCAGAACTACGCAAGACTTGGTAAGGCGAGAGGACGCGCGCGCCTTTCAAGTGGTGCGGATCCGAAAATTCCTGCGTCAGTACTTGCTCGATGGTATCCGCTGGCAACCCATTGGCGCTGAGAAACTCACTCAAACGCGCTTCGGATTCCTCCTGGCCGGACGCGCCCAGCGAGAAAACCAGTGCGAATAAACAAACGGCTTTGAATAGTTTAGTCATGGCCTCTCCAATCCAACCAATGGTGCGATCTGAAATACTTTGTCAGTGTGGCGGTCTTGTTTTTGAGCTGCTGTGATCCCATCAGAGCCAGGACGAGCTCGTACTTGGTGGGATTGACCTTCTCGATGGCTGTCCGCACTTCGTCCATAACGGTGGCATCTTTCTCAGCCATTTCCCGCATCATCTGCGCTTCCGATAAAATGGCGAGGACTTCTTCGGCGGCAAAAGCATGTGCGTACTCGCGCAGGTCGTAATAGCGAAAGATTTCCGCATCACGGTAGGAGACCTTTGCACGGTGCCAGAACTCATGTCCTAGGACGGCGCTGGATCGATTGGGGTGGAAGAATTCCGTGTCCTTCATCCCGATCTCTCCCTTGGACGAATGTGCCGCAAGCCCCATGCGGCTTTTTTCCGTTGTAACGGCGAGCTGTCGGTCGTTCTGTAGCGCGAGCACAGCGAGTTCGCACCAAAGCGCGGATGCGGTGCCTTTCTCGACGATCTCGCGCAGCCGAGCAAAGGGCTCATGGCCTGCAGGTGGTTCGAGCCGCTCCATCAGCCGATCAATGGCTTTAGCATCCCGCTGTTTAAGAGACGCAAGCCAGTCTTTGTCGACGTTGCGGAGGTTTTTCTCCAAGCGAACCAGATCGTAATAGTGCGTAGGGTTTAGCAGGAATTTCGCCACCTCGTCTTGCCTCACGAAAGCAGCAAAACTAGGAAAGTCCGCATTCGAGGAGAGGGCGGTTATGGCTTGGCGGTTGGCGTTGAGGTAGTCCACGCCTTTCTCTCCATACGAAGCTTTCGCCAAGAGGTTATAGAGCTCATCGAGGTCTTGTGGCGTTTTACGATCGACGATTCCCGACGATACCCGCTCAATGAAGGAGTAAGGGAGCACGAAAGTCAGCGTGGAGGCCACCATGCCCAAGGCGCGTGAGCCCAGTAGGTTTTTCCAGAAAGCCGAGATAGGACGGCCGGTGATTAGGAAGAGATCGAACTCCAGAAGCCCAACGGACCAGGAGAGTGCGGAGCGGCCAAAGGAGTAATACCCGTCTTGCTTTACCGCTTCGCGAATGATCGGGAAGAACGGCAGATCGTAGGTCCGAGCGTAAAGCTGGTGCAGCCGCACGAAATCTGCCGCCGCCACATCCTTTAAGGGGTGCTTCTTGTTTGCTTTATTCTCTAAGTAGGATTTTTCCAGCGCATCGGGAGTGAGCTCCTTATCCGGAAGCACGAAGTGCGTGAGGTTAACGCCGATTTCACGCAACGGCGCTGGAACGATTTCCTCGGGAATGAGGTGGCGGCCGAGCTGAAAGCTCACACCCCTTAGGTATTCATAGTCGTTGATCTGCTTAGCGAAGTTTCCGGGGATGGCGCGGTTGACGAGTGTCTCGCGGATTTTCTCAGTAACACGGCGGATGCCGCGATCGAAGTAATAGACGGAACCATCCGGTTGGCTCAGGCCCAGTACAACGGGTTGGGCGCCTCGCTCGGTGACTTGGATCAGGTCAGCGCCGAAGCTGTTCCAACAAAAGCTAAAAACTAAGAATGCCCAGATTCTCACGTTCGCCCCACCGAGTTAGGAGAGAGGCCGGGGAGCTCAGGGCTCCCCGGCTTATCTTGGATAGACTACTTATTGTCCATGTTGGCGAGTACGTAGAGGATCAAGAAGATCGGCGAGCCAGTCAGCCAGTAGGCGAACAAGTAGCCTTCGTCCTTGAATTCATCTTGGGTGACCGCGCCGTAGTAAGGCGAGTTATCGCGGTCCCCGAAAAGTTTCACAAAGGTTTCTTCCTTAGCACGCGGGATGGTTTGCACCTTCGCTTTCAAAGCGGAGTAGCGCACGAGAATCTTAGCCACGCGGTCCTTTTGCTCTTTTGTGGAGTTTTCATCCACCTTTAGAAGGTCGCGCGTGTTTTCGCCATAGATCAGGGCAGAGAGATTTTCAAACTCCGTTACGACACGGCGATTCGAAAGCCCTTGCAGCGTTTGGATTTCTTTCGCAATCACTTGTTGAAAAGCGGCTTGTTGTTCAGCAGAGAGTTTTTCACTCGCCATTGCCACCGGCGAGAGCAGGAAACTTCCTACTACTGCAAGTGATACGGATTTCAGGGACGTTAGGGAGCGGATCATCGGTTACCTCCAAGTCATGTAATGACTCGGTTCTGCCACGCCGCAAGAACAGTGGAAGGCAAACCGCCAAGGCAGGCGATCGGTCTAGTTTTAGTGTGCTGGATATACACATAATTACAATTAGTTGCGGCTATTGCTTCATGTGGGATCGAGTGTGACATAGAGCACAGGGGCGATCTTTAGGAGCCTGTGTTGATCGGTCCGAGCAACACTTTCTACGGCCCAGCGACTGCCCATCTTCCGCCGGACTCTGTCGGCGGCTTATTAGCCGCTATCGGAGGTTTCCATGTGGCTCAGAGCGATTTCAGTGGCGGCGGTTTCTTATTCGGTAGCGCAGGCAGGGTCCAGGGTGGCCGACAGTGCCGAGTGCGTGCTCGGAAAAGAAAATGCCCTATGCCAGACCTCCCTTGGTAAATGGATCGGCGAAACCGATCGTGAAACGCCCATCCTGTCTAGCAAAGCCGTTATTAGTTTGAGCCTGTTACGCGACACTAACGACTTTATGGACACCATCGTCAAAGTGCGAGACTGCGGCGTGGCGATTGAGTTGGATTTTGGCAAGGAACGGGTAGATGCCCGTCACATTTCCTCCATGTTTCTCAAAGCCGATGCAGATTCCTTTACCGGTATCTTTCAAAGGGCGGGACTTTCTGAGCGCAAAGCGGCCCAGCTAAGTGGCGAAGTCGTTACCAAGTTGTCGGCGGTGAATCTGGACGAGTCTTGTAAGCTGGATTCCAAGGAGCTTAAGGGGCTGGGCGTTGCTTCCTTCTCTGCGACGCAAATGGCGCTTTACGCACCGTACATTAGTTCCGGCCCGGGTTATGGAGGCCGCATTTACACGATTGGTTTCGATCTGGCGGATAGCACGAGTGAAACCCCAGTCTCGGTCTCGCTACCGAAAGGATTGAAAGACGGCAGTTTCCACACGGACTCGAAGAACGGAAGACTCTATTTCGTGAACAAGGATGGTAGCTGGTTCCACCTGCAGAAGTCGGAATTCTACCGCTACAGTTTCCAATCGGGAAAAGAGCAAGAAGCCGAACACGCTGGCAGCCATTATTTTGAAGGCGTCGTGAATGACACGGTTTACACATTGGAGAGAAGTGCGGCGGGGATTGTGGCAGTCACTCCGACCCAGACCTGGCACACTTCCTCTTACGATTTCTATCCGGCGGATATGGATCTTCTCAAAATGAATCGGCTCATGGAAAAAATGCCCGCGCCCATTTGGGGGCAGACCGATAGCTATGGGCTCTACGAGGCGATCGCGAGCTTGCTCTCTAGCCGTAAACTCGATTTCATCAGCGCGCGCATTATTCCGGAGGGAATCGACCGGTCGACGGGGAACGGCACGCCGGGAATGTCCTTACCGGCAGGGCTCAGGAACGAATCGCTAGCGGGAGTCATTTCCTTCTCTAAGGACAGGTTCGGCGAATTTCCGGCGGAACTCGGTTTTGGAAAGATCTACCTCACGCGCGCTAATGGCGAGCAGGTCGAGCTAAAATGGGACAGCTGCCATATCTACAATATGCCTCGGTACCAATGGATGTCAGGCGCCGGCCGTCACCAACATGTGGGCTTCGAACGGCAGCTCGAAGAGCAAGGCTTCAAGATCCGGTAGCGATTACGCGCTTCTTGCCATAGTTCGAGCACAGTTGAGCCAAGTCAGCTCATTAAGATCAGAGGATGCGAGCATGCATACTTGCCTTGATCTTATGGTTGCCCAGCGCCGCGCTGGGAAGAGCTAAAACGGAGGTTCTCCTCCAGGCCTATGACG
>JAIEOG010000441.1 GCA_019750655.1 bacterium | reverse complement strand
GCGTTTCCGGAAATGGCGTAGTTCAATGGTTCGAGCCCCGCGGCGCGCGAGATTGCGGGGAGCGTCCCCGCACTCACCCAGCTTTTTGCGGGCTGGGCCCGCCACTACCGCACGGCCATCGTTCCGGGTTCGTTGCGTGAGCCCGCCAAAGGCGGCCGCTTTTACAACACTGCCATCGCTTTTTCTGCCGACGGAAAAGAACTCGCGCGTTACCGCAAAATTCACCTCTTCCAAGCGACGCTTCCCGATCGCAAGTACCGCGAAGCCGACTATGCCGCTGCGGGAAAAGAACTCTGCGTTTTTGACTGCAAGGGCTTTCGGATTGGTTTGGCGATTTGCTACGATCTGCGTTTTCCAGAACTCTTCCGAGGCCTGCGGGGCCAGGGCGCCCAGGCGGTGCTACTCCCCTCGGCATTCACAGTACCGACGGGAAAAGCGCACTGGGAAAGCTTGCTCCGCGCCCGGGCAATCGAAAACCAGATCTACCTTGCCGCCCCCGCCCTCACGGGAACCTCGGGTAATGGCGCAAAGACTTATGGGCACTCACTCGCCATTGACTCTTGGGGCAAGATCCTACGGCAGCTCCGCCGAGAGCCGGGCCTCGTAAGCTTCGAGCTTTCAAAAGCAGAAATCCAAGGCTGCGCCTCGAAGGTAGATTCCTGGGCAAGCCGCCGCCGCGATCTCTTTCCTTTGGACTAGTCCCCTAGTACTCTTTTAAGGCGAGGAAAACAGCATGCTCTCTACTGCGATCTGGACCATCGCCTTCTTAGGCGCGATCGGTTTCTTTCTCCTACAAGTCGGCCGGCGATTTGCGGTTCTTTTGAAAATGCGCCGCGACGATGGACGTAACTACACTTCGGCCACTCTTTCTAAGCGAGTGAGCAACACTCTCATCTACGCTTTCGGCCAGTATAAGTTCTTCCGAGATGGCGGCATCGCAGGCGTTTTACATATTGTCGTTTTCTGGGGGTTTCTCACTCTGGGTGGTCAAGTAACCATGATGTTCGCACGGGGCTGGTTCCCTGGGTTTACGCTGCCTGAATGGCTCATGGGCCCCTATTCTCTTACGAAAGATTTTTTCCAAGTCGCCGTACTTTGTGCTGTCGGCGTTTTGCTTTACCGCTGGCTAGTCATCAAACCCCAACGCCTAATGGGATTCCTCCCCGCTGAAGCCAAACTACACGCGCACAAGCACACCGAAGCCATCGTGATCTTGTGCTTCATTGCTACGATTATGATCTCAGGCTTTCTTTACGATGCGGGCCGTCTGGTTTTCCTCGCTGGCAATCCCGAGATTGATCACGAAGCTGCTTGGCAGCCGATTAGCCGTTGGATCGCAAGCCTCTTTGGTGGCGATGCCGCATTGGCGCAGACGGTGAGTGACGCTGCCTGGTGGGTACACAATGGCGTGATCCTGACTTTCTTAAACGTGCTCCCGCGCTCGAAGCATTTTCACATCATTACCGCCGTTATCAACGTGTTCCTAGGCCGCGTCGAACCCGCGGGCAGGATCGCGAAAGTCGATTTCACGGCTGAAGCGCCGAACTTCGGCCGCTCCAAGCCCATGGATTTTACATGGAAACAGGGCCTCGACATGTACAGCTGCACGGAGTGCGGGCGTTGTTCGGCGATGTGCCCAGCGACAGCGACCGGCAAGCCGTTGGCGCCGCGCCAGTTCCTATTGCAGCTGCGGGACACCGTCTATGCCCAACAGGGCGATATTCTTAAAAAGAAGCCCGAAGAACTTTTAGCGATGGATGTTGTCGTCGGTGAAGGCAAACCGGTCATCGATGAAGTGGTTTGGTCCTGCAACACCTGCCGCGCTTGCGAAGAAGCTTGCCCGGTGAACATCGAATACGTCGATAAGATCGTGGCTGTGCGCCAGCATTTGGTGCAAGAAGCGTCGCGCTTTCCGGAAGAACTCGCGCGCACCTTCAAGGGACTCGAAAACAATTCCAATCCCTGGGGCCTGGGTGCCGAAGAGCGCGAAGCCTGGACGCAGGGGCTCGATGTGCCTCGCGTCGCCGACAACCCGAACGTCGAATACCTCTACTACGTCGGTTGCGGCGGAGCGCTCGATTCGAACAACCACAAGACCACACAGTCGCTTGCGAAGATTTTAAAGCAGGGCAAAGTTTCGTTTGGGATCTTGGGCAAGGAAGAACTCTGCAACGGCGAAACCGCTCGCCGCTTAGGCAATGAGTACCTCTTCCAAACCATGGCCGAAGCCTTGGTGACGAAGATCAACAGCACCGGTATCAAAAAGATCCTAGTGAACTGCCCTCACTGCTTCAACACCATGACGAATGAGTACCCGGAATTTGGCGGGAATTGGGAAGTCATCCGCGCGGGCGATCTCGTCTCGAAGCTTCTAGCCGAAGGTAAAATCCAGATGCAAAACAGCTTCGACAAGAAAATCGTTTACCACGATTCTTGCTACTACGGCCGCTTCAATGGTGTTTTCGAAGAACCGCGCAACCTGCTCTCGCAAGTTCCCGGCGCTCGCTTGGAAGAGATGACGCTGAACAAAGGCAAAGGCACTTGCTGTGGAGCGGGCGGCGGTCGGATGTGGGTGGAAGAAAAAGCTGACCAACGCGTTAACGCCTTACGCGTCGGCCAAGCACTAGAGAAGAAACCGGACGTTATCGCGACCTCTTGCCCCTATTGCCGCATCATGATCGGCAATGGCGTTACGGACAAGGGCGTCGAAGATCAGGTTCAAGTCATGGATGTGATGCAGATTGTGGCCTCAGGGATGAAAACCGAGGCCCAACCCGTCTAACAACGGTTATTCCTTAAACTCAATCGTGTCTTTGCCGCCGCCAGGCTTACCTACTCCAAATTGGCTCTTAGGTTTATCCGAGGAAGGCACTGCGGAAGTGCCACCACAACCACCTTGGTATGCCTGAGCATTCGCTAAATCGATCCTAGCGTTTGGCTTAGCAGTGGACACTGCCTTGGCTCCGCGGCCATGAGTTGAAACCACTTTTCCAAGCTGATTTCCTTGGGCGTCCATTGCTCTTGCAATAAATCTATCGCTGCTTCCGATGCCCTTCCCCACAGGATCGGATTTATCGGTGAATTCTAAATAGGCGGCTTCTTCATCGACCGTAAAATTATTTTTGCTATACGGTTCTTTCACGGATTTTAACAAGGCTGTTTTCTTATCTTTATCAAGAGTGAGAACGCCAATGATTTTGTTTCCGTTTTTTGGATCCGTAATGGTGACCTGAGGTTTAATGTCGCAGCTTTTAGAACCATTTTTTGTCTGGTAACACCATTTACCCTTGGACCCGTCGGCGTTTTCTGCCGTCTGGTCGAAATAAATGTACTCTCCATTATGTCCTAGCCCCTTAGAGCTTACGGAAAAGTCCTGATCGGCAAAACTCGTACCGGTCAAAGTGATTGGACTCGGCGGATCGAAACACGCAAACGCATTTGCAGACACCATCAAAGCCAATAGCAGATAGGCAGTTTTCATAGTTTGTCCCTTATTAAAGTTGTGAATAAGGGGCTGAAAGCGCGAGCCCCTGACAGGAAGATTTATTGTAGCTGTTTGGCCTAGTGCGGCTCAAGGAAGCGGCTATCGGGTGGCCTGCCGCAGCAAGTCATGGAGCTTATCGACCTTCTCTGCGGGAAGCGCCATGTAGAGGGTGTCGTGCCGGCGCTTAATCCGGATTCCGGCGTTCTTCTTCCCGTTTTCGTCCGCCTCTAATTCCACCACCACTATCTCGGTCGGCACACCAGCGATGGAAAACTCGATGTGGCCCACTTCGCGCACTTCCGGAGAACCGTATTTGATGCGTTTCAGAAAGGTGAATAGTCCCATAAGGGAAGGTTACCCCACCTGCCCTCCATGACAAACCCCCGCTAGACAAAATCCGGCCTGAGCTGTAACTCCTCCGGATGAGAACCTTCTGGTCCTTGCTCCTCATCGCCGCCCTTTCAGGCTGTGGGAACGAACCGCCGACCCCGTTTAGCGGCGAACCCATCACGCCTTTGGCGCCGGCGGCGCCGACCTCCACGCAGCCGGTAGAAAATGATGAGCCTGCTTTGGACCAGACCGCCTTTTGTGCCCCCGATGCCGCGGGCGTTTACCGGAGCGCTCCTAAGCTGGTTGCGAAAAGTGGAAAGAACCCGCAGGGCCGTTTTTCCGCGGAAGGCGGAGGCTGCATCGAGCGGCCGCTCGCCGATATTCTGGCCGTAATGCAAACGCCTGCCGGTGTGAAATGGAAAAAAGCGCGGGTCGACAAATTCGATCCTGGTACGGACCCTCTAGTCGATTGGCTCTTCACCGCGGTTTACAAAGAGAACATTGCTTCTTGGACCATTGAGTGGCGCCAGAAAGTGGCCCAAGGCGACCTCGTCGATCCTCAACTGGTGCATATCCGTTACAACCGGACGGTCGGGCAATTCATCACATTCTGGGAAGGCGGCATCGACCTGCAAAAACTCACGCCGACGGTGACTGGCGTGACAATCTCGAATGAAATCCAGGGGAATTTTCTCGCAGGGATCAACACATCCCACGCCGAAGGCGGCCTTCAAGATCTCTTCAATAACATGAAAGACGTCCCGACGCCTTAAAGGCTAGCTTGGGTTGTCGGGGACTGATTCTGCGGCAACCGCTCGACCATCAGCTTATCTTGATCCCACTCTACGTTGGGAGCCGTGAGTAGTTTCTCGCCGACAAAAATCGAGTTCGCACCCGCAGCGAAACACTGTAGCTGTTGTTCTTCGGTCAACGTATTCCGGCCAGCGCTTAAGCGAACGCGCGAACGCGGCATCAAAATGCGCGCTGTCGCCACCGAGCGCAAAAACTCGTCAAATGGCACCGCGGGAGTACCTTCCAAGGGCGTCCCTTCAATGGGCACCAAGAGATTCACAGGAACGCTCTCTGGGTGCGGATCCATCGTCGCGAGTTCCACCAAGAAGGCCGCGCGGTCTTTTTCCGTTTCGCCTAAACCCAAAATCCCACCGCAGCAAACCTGCACACCGGCGCGCCGAGCATTCGCTAGCGTCTCCAGGCGATCGTCGTAAGTACGCGTCGAAATGACTTTGGAATAATGCTCGCGGCTCGTGTCGAGATTGTGGTTGTAAGCCGTGAGCCCGGCTTCTTTCATCTGGCGGAGCTGATCTTCGGTGGCCATACCCAAAGTGCAGCAGACTTCCATCCCGGTCGCAGCTACGCCCCGGATCATGTCCAAAACCGATTCAAAACGCCGGTCACTCGGCGCCTTACGCCAAGCAGCGCCCATACAAAAACGGCTCGCGCCATTGGCGTGCGCCTCTTGGGCGGTGCGAACGACAGTGTCCACATCCATCAGGTTCTCGGGCTTGATGGAGGTTTTAAAATGCGCGCTCTGCGAGCAATAGCCACAGTCTTCCGGGCACGCCCCCGTTTTGATGCTCAGCAATTGGCATTGCTGGACGTCTTGGGCCGCATACCGGGCATGCACGTCGCGCGCGCGATCCAAAAGGGGCTCCAAAGGCCCAGTCAAAAGCCCTAAAACCTCTTCCCGAGTCCAATCATGGCGAATATCCATAACCCTAAGGTCTAGCGCGGGCCAGACCCGGTGGCAATCACGAGCTACATTCCCCCAAATACTGAAACCACAGCCTCCCGCCTCGGTAATTTCCATCAGAATTCCAGTGGGTGGCAGCGGAAAGGTCGTACAGCCCCATTGGGGCTGGTAGACCTTGCAGCTGACAGGACCCGCTGGAATTCTGATGGAAATTACCGACTCGGGACACTAGATTGGGTGAGATGAAATCCGCCGATATCCGCGAAACATTTCTGAAGTTTTTTGAAGGCCACGGCCATAGCCGGGTCCGTAGCTCGAGCTTGATCCCGGCAGCGGACCCCACCCTGCTTTTCGCCAACTCCGGCATGGTGCAGTTCAAAGACTGCTTTTTGGGCATCCAGAACAACGGCTACAACCGCGCTACTACCGTCCAAAAATGCCTGCGCGCCGGCGGCAAGCATAATGATTTGGAAAACGTCGGCTTCACGCCACGCCACCACACGTTTTTCGAAATGCTGGGGAATTTTTCCTTCGGCGATTATTTCAAACAAGACGCCATCGCCTTTGCTTGGGAGCTTTTGTTCAAGAAACTGAACCTACCCAAGGATCGCATCTGGGTAACTGTCTTCCAGAACGACGACGAAGCGCTGGAGCTTTGGAAAAAAATCGGCCAACCAGCGGAGCGCATTGAAAAACTCGGCGAGAAAGACAACTTCTGGGCCATGGGCGACACGGGGCCCTGCGGCCCGTGCACGGAAATCCATTTTGACTGGGGTCCGGAATATGGCCGCGGCAATACTCCCGGCACAAACACCGACGGCCGGTTCTTGGAAATCTGGAACCTCGTGTTTATGCAGTTCAACCGCGATAGCGCGGGCGTACTAACGCCGCTGCCGAAACCCAGCGTCGACACAGGCTCCGGACTCGAGCGCGTTTCGGCCGTTCTGCAGGGCAAGTTTAGCAACTACGATTGCGACATCTTCGCGCCGTTGCTCCAAGCTATTTCTAGCAAAGTAAAACAGCCGTACGAATCCACCTTAAAAGACGTCCCCTCAAACTCCATGCGTGTGGTGGCCGATCACTTGCGCGCGAGCACTTTCTTGATCGCAGACGGCGTTTTTCCAAGCAACGAAGGCCGCGGTTACGTCTTGCGCCGCATTCTCCGCCGCGCCATTCGCCACGGGAAAAAGCTCGGACAGCAAGAACCGTTTATTTTTGAGTTGGTCAAGCAAGTCAGCCAAAGCCTGGGCAAGGTTTATCCGGAAGTCGCGCAGAAACAGGCGGAAATCGAATCCACAATCCGCGAAGAAGAAGCGAAATTCCACGAAACCCTCCACCGCGGTATGGGTGTTCTGGAAAGCGCCATCCGCGAAGCCTCGAGCCACTCCCAGAAAGTACTTCCCAGCGATATCGCCTTTAAGCTCTATGACACCTTCGGATTCCCGCTCGACCTCACCGCGACCATCGCGGCGGAACACCAGCTCACAATTGACGAAAAAGGTTTTGAAACGCTGATGGAGAAACAGCGTAGCCAAAGCAGCTTTCACAAAGCGGATGCGGGTGGCGTCGCAGAAGCGATCAACAAATCGCTCGAAGGCCGGCGCTCCGAAACGCGGTTCCTGGGTTACACAGCCACCGATGCTTCGAGCAAAATCGAAATGCTGCTCGACGCTCAGGGAAAAGAAACCCAAGCGCTTACAGGGACGGGCTTTGCCATCTTCGAAGCTACGCCTTTCTATGCAGAAGGCGGCGGCCAAGTAGGCGATAAGGGAACTATCGACGGCACAGGCATCCGCGCCACCGTCGTGGACACACGCAAGAACGGGAAAAACTTCCTGCACAAAGTGGAAGTCGCTCAAGGCAAACTCGAAGCGGGCAAGAATTACCACCTCCGGGTGGACACTCGCCTAAGGCAAAAGACAGCCATCAACCACACTGCGACTCACTTGCTACACGCTGCCCTTCGCTTAACGCTCGGCGATCGCGTGAAACAAGCTGGATCGCTAGTAGACCCTGACCGTCTGCGCTTTGACTTCACCTATCCCAAGTCAGTGACTGCCGAGGAACTGGCGAAGATCGAGGAATGGGTAAATGCGCAAATCCGCGAGTCACACCCCGTAACTGCAGAAGAAATGCCCTACGATGCCGCTATCCAAGCGGGCGCGATGGCGTTTTTCGATGAGAAGTACGGCGACCGTGTGCGCGTGATCCGCGTCGGTAAAGAGACTCCCGTGAGCATTGAGCTTTGCGGAGGCACGCACTTGAGTTCCTCCGTTTCGGATATTGGCTTTTTCAAGATCCTCTCGGAGGGATCGGTTGCGAGCGGCGTGCGCCGCATCGAGGCCATCACTTCCGAAGCAGCGATTGAGTTTCTGCAGCAGCGCCACGCTTTGCTGCGCCAGATCGAAAGCAAGCTAGGCACCGCCGACGTGATGCCCAAGCTTCAAGCCTTACAAGAATCCGCGCAGACACTGCAGCGCACCGTCGATCAATTGCAGCTCAAGCTCGCTCAAGGCGGCGGCGGTTCACAAAGCGGCGGCGGCCAGCTCTGGGAAAAGAAAGTCGAGATCAACGGCCTGCACCTGGTGATGGAGCAAGTACCTTCCGTAAACCCCAAGATCCTGCGCACGCTCGTGGATCAGGTCCGTGATAAACTCAAAGAACGCACGGTGGTGGTTCTA
>JAIEOG010000229.1 GCA_019750655.1 bacterium | reverse complement strand
GCAACCGCGACGGGCCTTATCGTCGCTATCTTGGCTTTGTTCGCTTACAACATTTTCACCACGGCAGCGAACCAGATGATGACGGGCGTAAAGCTTACTCTCGATGAATTAGTCGACGAGTGCTTTGCAGAAAAAGCGAGCACCTGAGGTCTCCTATGGCGATGCGTTTTAGCGAAACCGACGACGACGCGATTGTTGCTGAGATCAACATCACGCCTCTGACCGATATCTTCCTCGTATTGCTGATCATCTTCATGATCTCAAGTTCCGCGATGCTAGAAAGCGGCATGAACGTAAAACTGCCTTCAGCCAAAACGACGTCGGTGACCCAGGCCGAATCGGGCAAACCTATTTACGTGACCGTCAGCAAAGACGGTGGAATCCTCGTCAATGAAGTGGCCGCCACGGAAAACGCACTCGCGACCGTGCTCAAAGACGCCTTGGATAAAACGACCAACAAGGCCGTCGTTATCCGCGGCGACGAAGCCATCTTCCTCGGCAAAGCCGTAAAAGTGATGGACGCTGCCCGCTCCGCTGGCGCAGAAAAGATCGCCATAGCGACCCAAGCCGGCGAATAGAACCGAGGCTGAGTCCTCAAAAAAACGGGGCGTAGGAAGAGAACGGCATCGCAAAACGGAGCTGCCGCGCCGAGAAGCGCCGCGCTCTTTGTGCTATCCGCCGCACATGCGCGTCCTGAAGTCCCGGAGCAGAGGCGACCGCGGCATAGTGCGCTTTAGCCTCCTCCCGCTTGCCCAACAGATCGCAGACACGCCCACGGTAAAGACGATTTTCAAAATACTCTGGCGGCCGTTCACTGCGGTCTTCCAGCCGAGACTCCATCCAACCGGCTGCGGCCTCCAATACGTCCGCCGCCTGAGAAAACTCCCCCATTTGCAGTCGGCAAATCGCGGCGGTGAGCGCAATCTCCGGCGTCATCCAAGACTGTAGAGAAGCCTCAGCACACAGGCGAGCTTTCTCTCGGTCGCCATCCAACCAGGCGCCAAACCCACCCACGTAAGCCTCTTTCGCCGCCGCTTGGCGCGGATCGGAGAAACGAAAGCCCGGCAAACGCTCTTCAGCCAAACCCGATTGCCCCGCGAAGAGGGCCGCGAGATCGACTTTCTGGTATTCGCGAAGGTGCACGGGCGTTTCACCGGTCGCGACCCAAGCCTCCATCCGCTCTGGATCTACGACCACGGACTGGACGTTCAACCCCATCGAAACGGTGCGGTTGACGACTTTTTCTTCTTCCCAAAAGCCATCCCAGTGATCGGAGATCGCCGCGCAGGCTTGTGCGGGAGTAAGTCCCGGCCCCGCCTTGCGCACCAGCGCTTCGAGACGCTGGCGGCGAGCCTGGTTGTCCCAAGCCATTTGCGCAGTCGTGGCATACTCCTCCCCGCGGCACGCCGTCGATTGGAACGCATTCGCATGCGCCAAAACGCCACCCTGGGGCTGCAGCACTGCGTGGGTATTGGGACTCGCTTCCCAAACTAAGCTTTCGCGTGTTTTTCCGTCGGCAAGAATGAATGCCCAGCCATTCGATAGACGTGCGGACTGCAGGATCTCCTGAGCGTCTTTCAACGAACGGGCTTCGTTGAGAATCCGCTCCCCAATCAGGAAGGGCAGCGTTCCAGAAAGGGAATAAGTACGGCAGTAGTGCTGGTGAATGGCGACAAAGATCTGCGCCTCGTTAATGCCTGTGATTCCACCGATCGGGACGCCCGCGGTTGTAAAGTGGATCGCCCGCAAGCCCTGCTTGGGGGTGACACATTGGATGACAGGGAAGCGGTCCCAATACCCCACGCCCGGGAAATCCAGATTTCGCCCGACGAGAAAACGCTCGCCCGAAGCCATGAAACTCGAACAACCCAGCCGAATCTGCGAAAGGTCGGCATAAAGCGATGGAAACCATTTGCCCAAAGCCCCTTGGAGGAGCGGGCCGACATCCGGAAGCACCAACGCAAGCCGGAGATCCCCCTCGGGGATGCCTGAAACTTCGGCGAGGCCTTGGATTCTCTGAGTGGCGCTCTCACTGGGCATCCGCCGCAACCAGGGGTTCACAAAAAGACTGTTTAACGCTGGCCGGAGAACGGGCTGGGAACGCGAAAGCAGCCGCCCTACCACCCCGCGGTAAAAAGCGATCATCCCCTGTCCAACGCACTCTCCCAAAGCCTCGCCATGTTGCCGGCCAATCTCTCGATCGGATCCGGAAAGGTGCAAGGTACGGAGAGCAAAGGGCTGCGTCACCATAGGACCACTGTACTTTCGACGGAGAACTTTGTAAAAATAGAGTCTTGTTACGGAGGCCGCGTGAAAGACATCGTTGCTCTTTTTACCACCGCCCTCCGGCACTTGATCGCTAGTCCCCTAGCGTTCTTCCTCGTCAGTCTCCCAACGGCCCTTTGCGAAATCATCTTTGAGTACCAAACCCCGGCGGACAACACGCAGCCGAACTATGCCGCTCTGATTTTCGCCTTCCTCGGAATCTGGGTGCTGAACAACGTTATTTGCAGCGCGAGCTTCACGCTCGTCCAGGGCTCCGCTCAGAGCTCGGCTCGGCGGGCTTTCCGGCAGGCCTTCCATGTTTTTCCCACTCTCGCGCCCTTGGCGCTCATCACCGGCGTTGCTGTGATTCTTGGCTGCCTCTTGGTGCTTCCGGGGCTCTACTTTCTGACGATCTTCGCCTTCGTCCCCTGTGTGGTCGCGGATCTTCCGCCCCAGCGCTCTATCTTCGACTACCTCGCCCTTTCTCAGGGCTGGGCAAACCGTGTTTTCGTTCGCCTGTTTGTGCTGACCACTCTTTTCTTCTTACTGAACATCTTAGTGAGCGTCTCGAATGGGCCCGTAGAGCATCTGTTGGTGCCGTTGATCTCTAGTCCCTGGCAAGAAGGCGTGATTTTTCTCTCAAAGCTTTTGCCCTACACTTTTCTCACTGCACTCACCAATGCTGTGACTGCCACTTATTACTTACGCCTGCGCGGCGAGCACCCGGCACACTAAATTCTCCTCGGAAAAAGCACCCGATCCTCGGTTTTCTCGAGGGACATCCCGTGCGGAGCAGCAAGGTTTTCTACTTAATTTCAGTGCTTTGGCCCATGACAGGGAAGTCTTTGGTTTTCGTCAGAATACTATGAACTTTTTTCTTGCTTTCACGGGACGCTCTGAGTACTAAAGCCCCTGTCGCTGATGGCCAAAGCCGTTTCGAGCGAAAGATTTTAACATCTTACGTCTCCTCCCCAAGGGGACGTAAACCCCCAACCCATGTAAGGGGCGGTCCTCGAGAGAGGGTCGCCCCTTAGTATTTTTAGGCCTTTTTTTCTCTCCCGATGCTTTTCCAATGCTCTGAACGCGAGTAGCTTCTGCCCCTTCAGCTTTGTAAGGAGTGCCCTTAGATGCCCGACAAACCCGCCGAATCCGCTGGCCCCTCGTTCACGAAGGGAATGTTTTTCGGCCAAGTCCTCTCGAACCTCGTCTTTCCGTACCCCAAGACGCCCGAAGCCGAGCGAGAACTTCTGCAAATGACTTCGGACGCGATCCAGCGCCTGGAAAAAGATTTCGATCTCCAACGCATGGAAAAAGAGAAACGCCTCCCGCCAGAGTTTCTCCAGAAGATGCGCGAGATGGGATTGTTTGGACTTATCATCCCCGAAGAATTTGGCGGCGTGGGACTTTCCAACTCCGGCTACGTGCAGATGATGAGCGAACTCTCGATGCTCGATGCCAGCATCTGCACCACTATCGGCGCACACCAGTCTATTGGAATGAAAGCGCTACTCCTTTTTGGAACGACCGAACAAAAGGAAAAGTACCTCCCAAGGCTAGCTTCCGGAGAATGGATTGCGGCTTTCGGCCTGACGGAACCCGGTGCGGGTAGCGATGCCGGAAGCCTTAAGACATCTGCCCGGCTCACGCCCGAAGGCGATTACGTCCTTAACGGCAGCAAGATCTGGATCAGCAACGGCGGGCTCGCGCACTTCTACACCGTTTTTGCGAAGACTAAGCACCCCGACGGCAAGGGCGGGGAAAAGGAATCCATCACGGCCTTCATCGTCACGCGCGACATGCCGGGATTCTCCAACGGCCCTGAGGAAAAGAAACTGGGCCTGTGGGGTAGCTCCACGACGGCATTGAGTTTTGAGAACGTCCGTGTCCCCGCGGAAAACATCCTAGGCCAGGCTGGCAAGGGCTTCAAAGTCGCGATGACGGTACTCAATAACGGGCGCCTAGGGCTTGCTGGCGCATGCGCTCTGGGCCCGCGCAAGCTCATTCAGATGGCGCGCAACCACGCGCTCGAACGCAAGCAGTTTGGTTTTCCCATCGCCGACTTTGGGCTCATCCAGTCCAAGTTTGGTTTGATGACGATGGACTCCTATGTCGGTGAAGCACTCGTCTGCACGACGGCCCACCTCATGGATCAAGGGGATGCCGATTACTCCTTAGAATCCGCCATCTGCAAAGTGTTCAACACAGAAGCCGAATGGCGCACGGTCAATGAGTGCCTCCAGATTGCGGGCGGCACGGGCTACATGGCCGAATACCGCTATGAAAAACTGCTGCGCGACAGCCGCATTTTCATGATCTGGGAAGGCGCAAACGAAGTCTTGCGTCTCTTTATCGGACTCTCGGGCTTGCAAGGCCCTGGAGAGCAGTTGAAAGAAGTCTCCCGCGCCTTGCGCCAGCCGATGCAGAATGTCCTCGGTTCTATCGGAGTATTGAGCGAATTCGGTGTGCGCTGGTTCCAGCGTAAAGTCGGTGCGACGGAGAAACTCCAAGGCGTGCACCCAGAGCTCGCGGCGGAAGCCGCCGTATTCGAATCTTATGTAGCGCGGTTGGCCGCGGCTTCTGAGGCGATCTTACGGCGCGAAGGCAAGGAAATCATCCACAACCAATTCGCGGTAAGGCGCCTCGCCGACACCGCCATTGACCTGTACGCCCTGGCCTGCACGCTTTCGCGAGCTAGCCGCGCTCTCGAAGAAAAGGGCGTGGAAGGCGCTGCTATCGATCGCACCATTGCAAAGGCCTTTTGCCGCAAATCCCGCCGGCGAATGGCGGAAAATCTGCGGCGCATGCGTAAAAACGACGACTCGCTCGAAAAACAGATTGCGCGCCATGTTTATGAACAAGGCCTTCCCCAGCACGCATTGTTCCAGTAGGGTTTGTAGCCATGTTTGAGTCTTTAACGGAAAAGCTGGTCCAGACCCTGCGGGTAGTTTCGGGAAAGAACCGCCTCAGCGAAGAACTGCTCGACGAAGCCTGCCGCCAATTGCGCACGAGCCTCCTCGAAGCCGATGTGAACGTTAAGGTTGTGAAAGACTTCGTCGCTCAGGTGCGTTCGCGCAGCCTCGGCAGCGAAGTCCAAAAGAGCCTTTCGCCGGAGCAGCATTTCATCCGCATTGTTTACGAAGAACTCGCCCAGGTGATGGGCGGCAAAGCTGTGGGACTAAACTTCCGCGTTCGCCCGCCAGCCGTTTTTCTTATGGTCGGTCTCCAAGGGACGGGGAAAACAACGACGACTGCGAAACTCGCGCGCCACCTCAAAGAAAAAGAACGCAAACGCGTTTTGGCCGCTTCCTTGGATGTCTATCGCCCGGCCGCTATTGAGCAGCTAAAAGTACAGGTCGAACCCCTCGGCGTGGATGTTTTTGAAAGCCCTGTGACGGGCAATGTCCGCGAACGTGCGCTCTTGGCCCACGAAGAGGCCATTCGTCAAAACGCCGAAGTCCTCTTGCTCGATACCGCCGGCCGACTCCACGTCGACGATGAAATGATGGAAGAGCTAGAAGAGCTCGCTTCGCATTTCCGCCCGGCCGAAATTCTCTTAGTGGTGGATTCCATGAGCGGGCAGGACGTTGTCCGCGTCGCGGAAGCCTTCCAAAACCGATTGGAGCTGAGCGGGATTGTCCTCACTAAGCTCGATGGCGATACCCGCGGCGGGGCCGCTTTATCGGTCCGCGCGGTCACGGGTTGCCCCATTAAACTCATGGGGACCGGCGAAAAGACGACCGACTTGGAAGTCTTCCACCCAGACCGTCTCGCTTCGCGCATTCTGGACATGGGCGATTTGCTATCTCTGGCTGAAAAAGCGCAGACCACTCTCGACCCATCCGAAACCCTTAAGATCCAAAAGAAAATCAAGAAGAACGACTTCACGCTGGGGGATTTTTACATTCACCTTCAGCAGATTAAGAAGATGGGGTCGTTTGAGAACCTTCTGAAATTCCTGCCCGGCATGGGCCAGATGAGCAAGCAGCTCAAAGGCATGGCTCCCCCGGATACAGAACTCAAGAAGATCGAAGCCATTATTCTATCCATGACCCCACAAGAGCGTACGGACCACGACGTCCTCGATGGCAGCCGCCGCCGGCGTATAGCCCAAGGCAGCGGTACCCAGGTGCAGGACGTGAACCGGTTGGTAAGCCAGTTCCTAGAAGCTCGTAAGATGATGAGCCGAATGGCGAAATCGCCTATGGGAAAACGGGGGGGCCTGTGGTAGCACTGTTGGCTGGTTTTGTAGGTAAGCGTTAAGGAGACTATTAGGAAGATGGCTACGGTAATCCGCTTCGCACGGCACGGCTCTAAGAAGAAGCCCATTTATCGCATCGTGGTTCAGAACAAGACTTCGCCCCGCGACGGACGTTTCATCGATCGTCTCGGTACGTTTGACCCCATTAAAGGGGAAGAATCTTTGGTTTTGGTTCAGGAACGCCTGGAATACTGGGTTTCGAAAGGGGCGATCATGTCGCCTTCTGTCGAGAGCCAAGTGAACAAGGCTAAACGCGCTGGTCGCTCGACCGCGCCGCCCGCTCCGAAAAAAGCAGCAGCCCAGGCTCAAGAAGCACGGTAGTCCCGTCTCTTTACGGGTTCATAGGCGAATCCGGAAATCGGCGGTGGGGAGGTAGCAGTGGAAGAGCTCAGACATTTAGTGGAAGTGATGGCAAAGGCCCTGGTGGACTACCCCGATAAAGTCCACGTTGCCGAAGTAGAGGGCGAACAGACCACCGTTATTGAACTCAAAGTCGCCAAAGAAGACTTGGGAAAGATCATCGGCAAAGAAGGCCGGACGGCGCGCTCCCTGCGCACCATCCTAGCTGCCGTCTCGACGAAGCTTAAAAAGCGCTCGGTGCTCGAAATCTTGGAATGACGGCCGAGTTATCCAAAACGACTTTTGACTCCACACCTTGTTGCATCGGTAAAGTAGGCAAGCCTCACGGCTTCCGAGGGGATTTCTTCGTCCTCGAAGCGACGGAGAACCTCGCCACCGACAAGCTTCAAACGGTCCGCATCGGGGAAAAGCTCTACTCCGTGCGCCAAGCGGAATACCTGCACAAAGGCCTTCGCCTTCATTTAGAAGGCATCGAAAGCGAAGAAGCCCTAGCACGATTGCGCGGCGAAAAACTCTGGGCTGAGCGTACCGTGTTACCGCAAACCGAAACTGACGAATACCTCGCCTCCGAACTCGTGGGCAGCCAGGTTATCGACGAACGCGGCACGGCCTTAGGCACTTTTGTTTCTGTAGAAAATGTGGGAATGGGTTCTCCGGATCGCTGGTGGGTCGAAGGGCCGCAAGGCATGTTCGCACTTCCCGCTGTTTGGCCCATTATCCAAGACGTCAACCTCTCTGCTCGTACCATCCGTGTTCGCAATGACTCGGGGTTCGAGCATTATGTCTAATCCCCCTTTCAAGCCCCATTTCGATTTCATCACCCTCTTCCCGGACGCGATTGATGTCTGGTTGCGCACAAGCATTCTCGGCCGTGCGTTGGAGAAAGGGCTCTTTTCGTACCGCCTAGTACAGCTGCGGGATTTTTCCCAGGACCGGCACCGCAGTGTCGACGATGCGCCGTATGGCGGCGGCGGGGGAATGGTTTTGCGGGTGGAACCCTTGGTGGCCGCTGTAGAATCGCTCAAAGCGCAAGCGCCCGAGGCACAAGTGGTGTGCTTCTCGCCACGCGGGCAGCGCCTGGATACGGGGTTGCTCGATACCCTCGTCCAAGCACCGGGACCGCACCATTGGATTATGGTCTGCGGCCATTACGAAGGCTTTGATCAGCGCTTTATCGACCACTGGGTCGACCGAGAAGTGTCTCTGGGCGATTTCGTGCTCACCGGCGGCGAGCTGCCGGCCGTAGCTTTGGCGGATGCGCTCATTCGCCGCGTAGAAGGCACTTTAGCCGACGCTCAGGCACATGAAGCCGAGTCCT
>JAIEOG010000225.1 GCA_019750655.1 bacterium | reverse complement strand
AAAAGAACCCGAGGTAAATGATCGACGCCGCCACAAAAGTGGCCACCGGCAATCCGCTCGGTTCCAAGAAAAGATGGACCAAGAGGATATTCAAGCCGATCGGCGCCAAAACAACTATCGCCAACGGCACATACCAGCCGATCAGCAATAACAACCCGCAAACGATCTCCGTGCCCTTCAACAACGGAAAGAAATACTTCGAAGCCGCGAGGCCCGCGAAGTACGTTGCCATGTCACCCGTCAGCGGAGGCGGCGTTGTGAAGAAAAATGCGACTCCCCCAAAAAGAAAAAGCGCTCCTAACAGCGTACGAACTACTAGTTGAATTTTGTTTTGCATGGTTTCCCCTTAGTAAAATAATAACAGCCGTTAAGGAAAGACACCACGCTGCATTGACCACCAAGCGTTCTAGCGATGAGTTGAAAGTTTGGAGGTCAGATGTTTTTATCTAAAATGTTTACGGTGCTCACACTCGCTTTTTCCGTTGCAGCAGTCGCTGCCCCCGCAAAAGGCCCACTCCGCGGTTTCCGGGCGGCTTTCTCCGATTTCGGCACGGGTGCTTCTGGCGCCCCTCAGCGCACAGCTCTTGAACTTATTGCTAAGGGAATCACCGATCGCTCTGTGGGTTTCTATATTGTCGAACAAAACGGCCACCACGGAGAATCCACGGTTTGCGTGGAAGGCAATGCGCTACCAGGCGGTTTTCGCGGAGCAGATGCTCTTTATAGCGAATTAGAAAAACTCAAACCTGCGGCAGGCCAGCAGTACAGCTTGACGTTGACCAAAGTCGATTCCTGCGAAGACTGAGATTCCATGAGGGTCGGCCGATGCCGGCCCTCTTCATCAATCCCCGTCGTTAACACGGTGCATTTGATGGCTAGTCGCGATAAGCTACGCGCCGGAGAACTCAACTGTGCACTTAGCCCCTCTTATTCGCGATCTCGCCGTCATTCTCGGGATCGCGGCCATCACCACTTATGTCTTTCGCAAGATCAGGCAACCCGTTGTCTTGGGCTATCTTGCGGCCGGTTTGCTGATCGGTCCCTATACGCCGCCGACGCCGTGGGTTTCGGACTTACCGAATATCAAGATCTGGGCCGACCTCGGCGTTATCTTTGTGATGCTCTCGCTCGGGCTCGACTTTTCATTCCACAAACTTGCGCGCGTGGGCGGCACCGCCACGATCACAGCTCTCGGCCAAGTCTTGTTGATGCTGGTCTTGGGTTACGGTGCCGGCCACTTGCTCGGCTGGAGTACGTCCGATTGTTTTTTCCTCGGCGGCATTCTCGCAATTTCTTCGACCACCATCATCTATAAAGCGCTTGGGGAACAGAAGCTGCGCAGCCACCAGTTTGCCGAACAAGTCTTCGGCATCTTAATCGTGGAAGACTTAGTGGCCGTGCTTCTTTTAGTAGCTCTTTCGGTCATCACCATCACGCAAACGCTTTGGGACATCAGTCTGCTCATTGCAACCCTGCGCCTAATCTTGGTCGTGGGCGGTTGGTTTTTAGTCGGTTACTTCTTGATTCCCACTTTCCTAAAACGCATCGGTCGATCGCTAGACGACGAAGCGCTAACCGTCTGGACCACCGGGCTTTGCTTGATGATGGTCGCTGCTGCGACAAAACTGGGTTACTCGGAAGCGCTCGGTGCATTCGTGATTGGCTCCATTCTGTCGGAAACTCAAGAGGCTCGTCGGATTGAGCCACTCATGCGTCCCTTGCGCGATCTTTTTGCCGCCGTCTTTTTTGTTTCGGTGGGGATGCTCGTGGATCCGCGCGTTCTAGTTTCCCAGCCCGGAACAATCCTTTTCATCACCGCGATCGTCATCATCGGAAAAATCCTCGGTGTGACCGTTTGTTCAATCCTCTCGGGGCAACCCTTGCGGTCCAGCGTGCGTGCGGGTTTTAGTCTCGCGCAAATCGGAGAATTTTCGTTCATTATCGCCGGACTAGGAACTCAGCTGGGAGTGACAAGCCCTCTGCTCTACCCCATCGCCGTCGCCGTTTCAGGAATCACGACATTCACAACCCCTTACTTGATCCGTTTTTCCGATCCCGCAGCGCAATGGTTAGAATCTCGCCTGCCCGAGAAATGGAGGGCGGGTTTGAACCGCTATTCCAACTGGATGCGTTCCGGGGCCCAGTCGGGCGGCCAGCCTGGAAAAAAAGCACTGTCGCGGTTTTTGCTCAATGGAATCTTGGTATCCGCTATTTTCGTGCTGGTGGCTCGCTGGGGAATGGACTTCATTCAAGGGTTCACAGGCGAAGGCTGGGCTTTGCCCTTGGGGTGGGCCGTCGCATTGCTTCTGAGCGCTCCGTTTGTCTGGGGGATGTTTTTTGCTTACCAGCTCGACCCCAAGAGAACGCAATCGGGTTTCGGGGCGTTCCTCGCGCATCTGGGAACAGTTCTCTTAGTCGGTAGCCTCAGTGGTGCTTTCTTTCTGTCGACGGTGGGGTCGATTGGGACACTGGTTGCGGCCCTCGCGCTGTTTTTACTTTCCTACCGCAGACTGGAAGGGTCTTACCGCTGGTTCGAAGGCCGGCTTTTGGACAACCTGAAAGCCGGAGCAGAAGCCGAAGGACACCCTCCCCAGCTTGCGCCCTGGGATCTGCATTTAGTGGAAGTCCCGGTGCACCCCAATTCCGCGCTTGCCGGGCAAACGCTTTCTCAAGCGCAGATTCGCCAGAAGTTCGGATTGAACATCGTCGCCGTTTACCGTGGCGACGTTCTCGTGCCAGCCCCTTCGGCCACGACGCCTTTGTTCCCCATGGATCGTCTATTGATTATCGGGACAGACGCCCAGATCGCTCTCTTTCGCTCTGAAGCGGAACACCCAAGAGTCGGCGAGGAAGGTGGCCTGCAACACGATTACAGCTTGGAACGGCTGTTTGTTGACGAGGGATCTCCTTTTGCGGGTAAAACTATCCGGGAGTCAGGCATTCGCGAACAGCGCAATGCATTAATTGTGGGGTTGGAAAACCGCGCCTTCCGCACGACCAATCCGGATCCGAGCCGCGTGTTGGTCGCGGGCGACACGCTTTGGGTTGTGACGAATCTTTCTTCCGGGGGAACGAAATGAAAGCCTCTACACCATTGAAGCCAGGAATGTGGAACAACCTGCGCTACGACTTGCCGTCGGGCTTAGTTGTTTTCCTAGTGGCCTTGCCACTCTGCCTCGGAATCGCGTTGGCTTCCGAAGCACCGCTCTTTTCCGGAGTGCTCTCCGGAATTATCGCGGGCTTGGTAGTGGGAAGCCTCTCAGGCTCACAGATTAGTGTCAGCGGCCCTGCCGCAGGTCTCACTGTCATTGTGGCTTCCGCCATCCACGGCCTCGGCGCTTTCGATCTCTTTCTTTGCGCGGTTTTGATCTCCGGGTTTTTCCAAATCTTGCTCGGCATGTGCCACGCGGGGAGAATCGCTGGCCTCTTTCCCATCAGCGTGATCAAGGGAATGCTCGTCGCCATTGGGATCACCATTATTTTGAAGCAAATCCCTCACGCTGTCGGTGGCCATGGAATGTTCGATGATGAGATGGGTTTCTGGCACCTAACAGGCCAAGACAACGCCCTCGGCGAAATCGCGCGCGCGCTGCACGCGCTGAACCCCCAAGCCACGTTCATCTGCCTTTGCTCGTTAGCCATCCTTCTCTACTGGGAATCTCCGCGCGCAAGGCACTGGCGCTTCACAACGTTCATCCCGGGGCCTCTTGCGACCGTCGTGATGGGGGCCCTGATCAACCGCGCTTTCTTGCTGCATTTTCCGGGACTGGAACTCTCGGCAGAAGATGGGCACCTCGTGCAGCTCCCTCACATCGATAGCTTCACGGCGCTAATGAACGAACTCACCTTCCCGCGCTGGGATGGTTTTTTTAATAAAAGTGTCTGGGTAATAGCCCTGACACTCGCCGCAGTCGGTAGCGTCGAAACCCTGCTCTGCTTAGAGTCCACCGACAAGATGGATCCCTACCGCCGCACTTCGAACAACAACCGTGAGCTGCTTGCGCAAGGCACAGGGAATATTCTCGCAGGGTTATTGGGCGGTATCCCGATGACCTCCGTCATCGTCCGCAGCTCAGCCAACATTTACGCCGGAGCGCGCACGCGCCTATCAGCGGTGTTCCACGGCTTAATCCTTCTGCTAAGCGTTTTTCTCATCCCACACCTGTTGAACCTCATCCCCCTTGCGAGTCTCGCGGCGGTACTCTTGGTGGTGGGCTACAAGCTCGCGCATCCCTCGCTCTTTAAAAAAATGTTTTCACTGGGTCTGGATCAGAGCGTGCCTTTTGCCGTTACTATCATCGCCATCTTGCTAACCGATCTACTCACGGGCGTTTTTATCGGCTTAATCGTTGGCTTGGGTGTCGTCGTCAAAACCTCTTATTACTCCGCCGTCCAAATGGTCCAAGATGGCCAGGACGTGCTCATCCGCTTCACCAAAGACGTCACCTTTGTCCACAAGGTAAAACTGAAACGGTGTTTCCAGGCCGTCCGCCCTGGATCCAATGTCACCATCGACGGGGACCGCGCTATGTTTGTGGACTACGACATCCTAGAACTGATAGAAGACTTTCTCGTATCTGCTCCGGATCGCCGCATCCGAGTCGATGTGCGGAACCTCGGCAATAAACGTTTCAAATTTTTGATGAAGGGAGTTTGAGGTGGAGACTTATAAGCGCCTGTTGCTGGCAAACAAAGCCTGGGCACAGGAAAAGACGACGCTCAAACCCTCCTACTTCCGTGAACTCGCCGTCGATCAGCGTCCAGACTTTTTGTGGATTGGTTGTTCCGATAGCCGCGTACCCGCAGAAGAAGTCACGGGAACGCAACCCGGCGAAATTTTCGTTCACCGCAACATCGCTAACCTCGTCATCCACACCGACTTCAATCTTTTGAGCGTCGTGCAATATGCTGTCGACTATTTGAAAGTCCGGCACATCATCGTGTGCGGCCACTACGGTTGCGGCGGCGTCCGCGCGGCCATGACTCACCAACGCTTCGGCTTATTGAACAAATGGCTCCGTTGTTTGAAAGATACTTATGAATTGAACCAAAACGAGATCGAAAGCCTGCCCGACGACACGAGCCGGACCAATCGCCTGGTCGAACTCAACGTCCGTCAGCAGATCAAAAACCTCGCAAAAACATCGATCATCCAGTCCGCGTGGAAACGCGAGCAAAGGCCCTTGTTGCATGGGTGGGTTTTTGGCCTTGATAGCGGGCTACTGCACCCCCTCCAAACGATGGGCCCGGGCGACCCCCTTCCTGACATTTTCCGCTACGATTTAGACGACTAAGCCGTTTTCCGCGTTCCCGCCTGGCACCCCTCTCGCATAGGTGTTCCCTGGGAGTGTACGGGTGCGTGTTTTCGCACGAAATTTCGCTTTCGGGCTGTATGCTGCATTGGCAGTGGTGCCGAATTACGCCTTGGGCGCCACGGTCCTCAAGCCGTTTTCATTTGAGTGCCCCTTCGAGCGATTGGGCGCCGTCCACCCCGAGCTAAGCCGCTTCAAGGCCGCGCACCTCAATGAGCAAGCGCCGATGCCGGTCGACAACGAGGCGTTCTACCAACGCCACCTGCATTTTTCTGATGACCAAAACGCGCTCTACTTCCATTCGGAAAATGCCGTCCTCAAACTCCTCAACGATAAAGTCTTCGAAGACAAAGAACTCTCCGCTGCAACCTTAAGCCTTTATAAAAAGATTTTCTTTGAAACCCTCGCAAAAGACGCATTCCTCGTTTCCCGCATCCCCGAAGCGTCCAAAGGTGGCTATTACTCCGACTTCAAAGTCATCCGCCTAGCCATCGTTCCACACTCGACCGCGGAACGCGACACCTTGGAACAATCCCTCAAGCGCCTGCACCATGCGGTGAATATCCAGTTTGCGAATGAGATTGAAAGCGTCCCGGAACTCAAGGCTCTGTACTCGGCGAAGACAGGCCTCGTGAGCGACGCTAGCCACTGGCATCTCTCCGGAATGGGCAAGACGCCCGCCGAAGCTTCCTGGGAAGCGCGCCGGGCGCGTAAGAGCACAAAACACTCCGGCCAGCCCGTTGAGGCCGTGCCCTTCAATCGCCTGAGCATCGCGCACACATCCAATCAACTCACGAACATGGAAACCTTGCGCGCAAAATTGGAAGAGTCGATTACCGATCCGCGTCTCTGGGCCGATCATGCCCCCACCTCGGACCTGTTGGATATTTTCCGCCGCGCGAGCACCTCGACTCAAATCCACAACCATGACGAGTATCTCGGTTTCATCCAGAAACGCGTGGACCTCCGCTTCGGCGTTTCCCTTTCGAGAACGCAAGCCGAACAGCTGCACCTTTACTACAACCACCTCATGGATCTCGCTCCCAGTTTGTTCATCCGAGAACAGGAACCCGTGAACTTGGCTGCGCTAGAAACCGCGACGCATGGCCTAGTGAGTTTTGATATCTCCGGCCAGAGCAATGAGAACATCCGGGGCACCGCCCAGGCCCTCTACCAAGCCCACCTCACGGCTCCCCAGGGAGATTCCCGAAAACTCGTAGAACTGTCGCTGGAACTCGCCTCCGAAAGGCAGATGGCCGAATCCGACAGGTTCGAAGAGTCCAAGCTGGTTTTGATGCAAGCCATCGCCGCCGCACACCTGCAATCTGGGCGGTTCAGCGCCTCGGGGGACGATGCCGCTTACCTGCCGCGGGAACACATGAGCATAGAAGCGCTCAGGCAGCTCTACCAACAGCTTTTGGATCGCGCACCCTACCCAGCTAAGTTCCGTAGTGTGGTGCTTCCGCAATATTATGAGGACACGTCGCTCTCGATCTCTAAGGAGCAGAGGTTCCGGCTTGTATCGCTGGGCGAAGGGATGGAAAAAAGCATCCGCGAGCTTTTGGAAACAGGCCCCAGTGTTCGCCTGCCCTACTCTGAGTTGAAGAGCACCCTCTTTGTGATCCACCTGCGCCCTGCGAGTGATGGCATCCACGCGGACGTGTTTTACACTTCCAAAAATATCCAGAGCCTAGGTCCGAGGTTCAAACATGCGGTTGAAAAAGCGGCGCGCGAATCGCTGCCAGAAGGGTTTCTTTTGGGGAATGTCACTAACCTGCGGGTGAGACCGGTGGAGGCTCCGTCGGCGCCCCCAGCTGCGTTACAGCTCCCGGGCACTGCCTCAAACGCTCTAGTGCCCAGTCTACGGTCTCCTTGACCAAGGGCGTGAGGGAATGGGCCAACGCTTGGGTTAAGCTCTGGGCGACTTCAAGAGCCTGTGGCTTTCCCTTCGCTAATTCTTCGAGCTGGGTGATCGCTTGAATCTTCACGGCTTCAGGGTTTCGCTGGTGCACAGCCCCCATTAGATAGCCGATGCGCTGTTGGGGCGAAATAGCTTGCACGTAGGCCCGGAATGCGTCGACCGCGACTTCCGAATCCGGACAGCGGACCATCGCTTGTAGATTGCGCATTACAAAAGGAACCAAATCCGGGCGCGCGGTCGTTCTGAGCAGCTGAAGCGCATCCAGGGCCCGTTGCCGCTCGAGCTGAGTCACCGTCGCCTCAGTCGAAACACCCACACCGCGGATGGATCGCACGACCTTCATATACTCAGTCACACTCAAATCATTGATCTGCGTGACGGCTTCCAAACGCGTTTGTTTGTTGTCCTCACGAGCGAGAAGCGCGGTGTAGAGGTCTTTGCGGACGGGCGCCGCCACCTTAAGCTTTCCGACCTTCTGCAGAATCGTCCACCGGATAAACCAGTTCCCTTTGCGCACGAGCTCCGTCGTCTCCATATTCACCGCGCGCTGCCCGTAGTCGGGGTAGCGAGAGCGCAACCAAGTAACGACGGCGTGGACGGCATCCGGTTGGAAGAGACCCGGTTCCATGCCCAACCAATAACGAGTCTCAATCAACTCCGGGAAGGTCTCGGCACCGTCTTTGGCGGAGGTATATTCGCGGTTTAGGCTATCGGTAATACGAGCGGGGCTCATCAGAGCGAAAACCAAGTTCGCACTGGAATCCGCTTCGCTATCGCCATCGGCGGCATGCAGCGCAAGGGTGGATAGGCACCCCCATAAGCAAATATAGCGCGCGAACAGACCCAACTTAAGGCTCCCTTGGTTTCCGCAAAGCTCAGCCTTTTACACTAAAACGCGTGACAACACCATGCGTTATGGTAATAGTTATTTAATCTTAAATACTTA
>JAIEOG010000206.1 GCA_019750655.1 bacterium | reverse complement strand
AACGCCGTTCGCGATCTCTTGGAACTTTTTGCCGCCTGGCAGGAAGACGATAAGCGGCGCTCCGATCACTCTGATGCAGGTGCGATGACCGCCTTTCTGGCAAATTGCCCTGAGTGTTTCCTATTGGGCTCTGACCATAAGACCCGCTACGCAGAAATCCTCATGGCGACGGAACGCTTGATCTCCAAAAGAGGTCTTCCGTTCCAGCAACCTTCCTTAACCGCTACGCAGTATGAGCAAGGCTTTCTCTCAGCTCAAGCGCGCGCCCTGAACCCGGGGCGCCCGCTGGCAGCGCTCGTACTTGCCTTAGCAAGAGGCTACCGTTTCTTGCCATACCAAGAACGCAGACAACACAGCATTCTTTACCTCGACGAGCCGGTGGATGATTTGCGTACGATGTTCGAGCTCATTGCCCAATCTCCAACGGGAGAGAAACTACTACGCGAGCTTCTGCCGCTCGTGCGAAAAGCTCAAATACACTTAAACTTCCACCAGGGCGGAGAACGCCCGGTTTCTTTGCGTCCCTCGCACGGCAAAGTGGTTCTTTCTATTCGGTCGGGGACATCGGCGCTCGAACTGCTCGAGCCATTGGTTTTTGAGTTGGCCCAAGGCATGGGCAAAGGATTTCTCAAACCTTTTGCCGGGCAATCCGCAAGCGCCCACCCCACGCAGCTGATGCTATTGCGGTTTAGTCTATCGACGACGCGATCGGTTCTTTCCGAGCTCGCGATTTCTAGCCCAGAGATTGCGGCTTTGCACCCGCCTGCTTTTGGAGACTTGTTATTCCGCCGAAGCGGGGTGCGTTTCGATCTACTGGGTGACGAGGAAGACAGACGAACGGGCTGGCTTTGCCGCGTGGCTCTTGCGATCGCCGGAGACCCCGAGACTTCGCGGAGACACGTGGTTACCGAATCGACCAATCCTGAATAGCAATTTCGCGCGGGGCTAGACGGCCGAAGCGCTGCTTGAAGGCTTCGAGCATGGTTTTCTTGATCTTGGTGAGCCCTTCGGACGTCGAAAAATCCTCAACAGTAAAGGAAATCGTGGATTCATAAACCGCGTCGCGAATTGAGGCGCGGTTTAGCTGCATCCACTTCAGCGATTCGGGCGTAGCACAGTCCAGAAGCAGATTGAATTCTGCATAAGCTGCGAGCGTTTGATTGCGATTGCCCAACGAGATCGTCATGGCGGGTAGTTCATAGACGAGAGAAAACGACGGCGCTGCCGGGTGTTCGGGTTCGTGTTCTTCGGGTTTTGCAGACTCCGTGGTCTGGACCGGTGGAGCATCCACGGCTTCGTGCCATTGGATCCGAATAATCTGGATGACGATGAAGAGTGTCGTCGCCGCGATGAGAAAGGCGCACAATGCGAGTGCGCTGATCAAGACCCGTGTCTTCCAAGGAAGGAAGGCTAGCGAATTCCAGCGTTTCGAGGCAGACATGCAAACACCTTCGGTATGAGACAGAGCATATCAGCCCTGTCTCGTACCGTCCAAGGCGTCGCGCTCACAGCTCCGATTTTGGAATTTTCTTACGAACTTCATCAGTGATCTTAGCATTTAACCACTCGCCAAGCCTACTGTTCCAAACAGCAGACAAAGCGCGGTTCACTAGACCGCCTGTAAAGTCTTCAAACCACTTTGGCACATAGCGGCCGAGCTTGAGCTCACCGATTTTGGTGCTCACGATCTTGATGGTGAGACCCTCTAGACCTTCCTCACCGAAATGGACTTGGGTCACCATTTCGCCCCAGCTGCTGCCAACGCCCAGCCAGCCCCCTTGCGGCAAGCACAGAGTGGCTTTGGATCGGTAAGCGCCTTGAACCCCAGCGAAGAGATTTTTGATATTGGCCGTGATCTGGAGATAGCCTTCGTCTTTGAGATCGACTTTGACGTTATCTAGATCCGTTCCGACATTTACTGCGTAGGAATAAGAACCTTGGCAGAAATAGCCTGGCCAAGTTTGCGACTCGTTCCAAGTTTGGCGGAGCTGCTTGTGTTCTTTTACAAGCTGATCCCCCATTTGTTGCCAAATACTATTTTGCTGCGCTGCCGCGGAGCCAACCCACAATAGACAAACTAGACCGGTGATCGATCGTCGCATATCCCCCCCAAGTTTTAATGAATGGAAAAAACTAGAAGCCGTCTTCAGTAGAAAACGAGTGGCGATCGGCTTCGCCCTGCGTGGAGTAGAATCCGAAGGCTGGGGTCGTTAGTCAAGAAAGCTTATCGACGATAAAATGACGCGCTGCCTATCTGTAAATTTTTCCGATTTCTTGTTCCTGCACTTCCAGGACAGAAGCAAGAGAGCGCAAATGCCCCTGCTCTACGCGCGCAATGCGTCCACTTAGCCAACGTCGCAAGGTGGTTTTATGCACGCCAGTACACTCGGCGACCCACCAACGTTTGAGACTTTGGGTTTGAAGAATTTGCCGGATCCGATCGCGATCCAAAGCACAGTAGATTTTATCTGGCATGAGGCCCTCCGTGGAGAGAGCTCTGCAAGCCATGCCAGAAAAACGCACGCACCGGCCCTTTAGAGCCGGTGCGGATCTTGGAAGCGCAAGACTGGTACTTGGACTTGAGCGATTAGCGCAGAGTATTGAACAACACGGTCGTGGAGTTGGCCGTGAGTCCGTCCGGAGTAACGGCATTCACGCGAGCGCGGTACTGCGTATTCGGCGTCAAGTTTTGGATGAGGATGGATTGTGTAGTCGCCGCAGGCGTGACGTAGTCGGTGCTCAAATTGAGGTTACCGCCAACGCCGTACTGCACACGGCCCGTAGCCGGGAAGTTCGTCGTCCAACGCATCAGAGCCGAGGTGCGCGTAATCTGCGTAAGCGAGATGGACACAAACTCTAGCTTGATGGTTTTCACCGTCCAGCTATACGTCGCGTAGGCACTCGAATTCCCAGCCGCATCGACTGCACGGATTTGAGCTGTGTGTGTGCCATCTGCCAAAGCAGACCACTGAACTGGAGACGTGCATGCGGCTTCCGCCCCATTGTCCAACCGGCAGTAGAAGCTCGAAGCCCCCGCTGCCGAGAAGGCAAGGCTCATGCTCGTCAAAGCTGTTGTCGCCTCTGGCGGGTTAGCGGCACCGATAACTACCGTCGGCGGGATGGTTTTCACCGTCCAGCTATACACCGCATACGGGCTCACATTGCCAGCCGCGTCGACTGCACGGATCTGAGCCGTGTGTGTGCCATCTGCCAAAGCAGACCATTGAACTGGAGATGTGCATGCAGATTCCACTCCATTGTCCAACCGGCAGGAGAAGCTCGAAGCCCCCGCTGCCGAGAAGGCAAGGCTCATGCTCTTCGAAGCCGTCGTCGCCTCTGCAGGGGTAGCGGCACCGATAATGACGGTCGGTGCCGTCGCGTCCACTTCCCATTGTGAGGAGACGGCAGGTCCTGGATTGCCAAGGATATTTAGACCGCGCACTTGAAACTGGTGTGTACCGTCCGCCAGGCCCGTATAATTAGCAGGCGAAGCACACGCTGCAAACGCCGCCCCATCCAATGCGCACTCGAACGAGGCCGCACTGTCTGAGCTAAATTCGAACGACACTGAGGTTTGGTTCGTGAGTGCCGCAGACGGAGTGCGGGCGTCCAAGGTCACCAAGGCCGTGCCCACCACTTGCCAGCTGTGTTCCAGCGCACCCGAGCGGTTTCCCGCTGCGTCTTGTGCATAGATCACTAAGGAATGGTTTCCTTCGGCAAGCTGGTTTACGGCATACGGCGAGGTGCAAGCGGCGGCACCGGCACCATCGAGCTCGCAAGTATAGGTCGCAGGCTCATTAGCTTCGAACTCGGCACTGAGGCTCGTCGACTCCGTTAATGCGCCTGCAGGAGTGAAGACGGCCGAGAGTACAGGTGCGGTCATATCGACCAACCACCGGAACTCCACCGGCTCACTCAGGTTGCCAGCATCGTCGATTGCCGAGACATGGAGAAGGTGTTCGCCCTCGCCCACATCACCCGAAATCA
This sequence comes from bacterium, assembly GCA_019750655.1. Lineage (GTDB taxonomy): Bacteria > Bdellovibrionota > FAC87 > UBA2466 > UBA2466 > JAIEOG01. Next base: position 4,189 of record JAIEOG010000206.1, on the reverse strand, counting down.
CGTTGCCACAAGTTCCCAAATCCACACCATCGAGTTCACAAGCCAAAGCGACTTCTTCGCTCGCTGCCACTTCCACTTCCCAGTGACCCGTACGGTCCGGCAAGTTCGCCGGCAAACGCGGGATAAGAGTTAGAGTGGGGACCGTCAGGTCGACAAACCAGTGTGCCGACGCGGGCTGTCCCACATTTCCGGCCAAGTCCGTTGCTGTCACTTCAAACTGGTGCGCGCCTTCTGCGACCGTGAAGACTACCGGCGAAGCGCACGAATCCATCACTTGGCCATCGAGAGCGCAAACAAAACGGCTATCTTCCGAGGCGCTCAAGGTGAATTGCGCTTGCGTGGAGTTAGACGGATCGCTCTGCGGAACAACGCGGGTCAGCGTCGTTACCGGAGCCAGCGTATCCACTTGCCATGCATGCTCCAGAGGTGCGGAGACTTGGCCCCAAGCATCGCGTGCTTGCACCACCACATGGTGGATGCCGTCTTCTAAGCCTTCTAATGTCCATGGCGAACTGCAGTCACTCGCTGCCGCTCCGTCCAAAGCACAGCTAAATGCGCTTGCGCCCGTGGCCTGGAAGGCAAATGCCGCGCTATTGGAATTTGAAAGAACGGCCGGCGTCGAAACCCATTCCACAACGGGAGGCTGACGCAAAACCGTCCAAGTATAGGCATCCGGATCGGAAGCCACCCACCACAGAAGCACGCGAGTTAACTGGCGCACTTCAAAGCGATGGTCACCCGAAGCAAGGCCCTGGTAACGGATCGGGCTTGAGCAGTTTTTGAACTCAGCGCCATCTAACCGGCATTGCAATTGCGTTTGCAAAATGCGGCGAGTTTGGCCCAGTTCAAATTCGATCGAATCGCTCGGTGTCGGAGACTCCACCGGGGTTGCTTTCAAAATTTCCGCATCGAAAGGCCCGCGGTAGACATAGAAGCTGTGGCTTAGGTAACCCTGCACACCCTGCGCATTGGAGGCGCGGACATCAAAATTATGCCAGCCATTGCCCACTGGAAAATAGCGAGCCGTGTTGATGCATGGGATGTAGTTGGCGCCGTCCAAACGGCAGTCCAGACTTAACCCTGATTTTCCCTGAAAGAAGAACTCCACCAGGCGCGTGGAGAGTGTGCGATCCGGTGTTTCCGTCCACGCCACAAGGCCTGTCTGAGGCGCAGGCTTCAACGTGATTTCAGCGTCCTTCAAAGTACCGCAGCCGCGGACTTCGAAACGCACGTCGCGTTTGCGGCCCTGGATTTCACGAGCTTTGCGGTGAAAGGACTTGCCATACTCAAAGCGCAGCCGGCTTAGGTCTACTGTCCACGACCAGGTCTGGCTTTTGCCTTTTTCCAGGCGAGAGATCGACATCCAGCCCCCAGGCAGCCAACGTGGGCGAATCCCATTCACAGATAGGCGCACAGCGCGCATTGAGCAGGCTTTGGATTTGAATTCAAAACGGATATCGCCCGACAGAGTGCCGTCCATCAGTGCGGCCGGCAGTGCGTCGAATAATGCTGCATCACCTTTGACTGATTTCGCTGCAATCGTTTCCGCATTTGCAGGGAAGGCCAGCAAGAAGAGAGCAAAGGAGAGGACTACTTTAAGGTCATTTAACATACGTACCATAGATAACCTCAGTCTTAGTGTCCCAAGGAATCGTGAGAAGATTTCATTTCAATTGTGAAGAGAAGTGCACAATCTGGTACCTTTAATGCGAACGGGCACTTACCGCCAACCCAGGCCAACAACGCAATGCGGCTATCGATCCGTTACAAGATTCTAGGCGTTACAGGCATGCTGCTCGCTGCAGCCGTTGTCGCTTATACGCTGCTTGCGTCTTCCATCTTTATCGAAGAAAAAACAGCCCTTCTTTACGACCTAAACCACAGTATTGCCGTGAACTCCTCGGCGCAGATCAGTGCATCCTTGGGCCGTTTAGGTGAACAGACGAAGCTTTATGCCGTGGCTCGCCTCGCAGGCTCGCAGTCTGCGCTGAAACTTTCTCCACCGGGCCAGGCGGGGGACACGCTCCGTTCTTGGGGACTCTTCGTTCAAAAAGGGGGGGCTTTTGAAGCGTATTCCCTACCCGCGAACTACCCCGCATTGCCGGAAACGGGGCTGGAGCTGCAGGGGCATCTAGCGCAAGCCGCACAGAATGGACAGGCATTCTGGAGAAGCGAAAAAAAGGGCAACCCCTTTTTGCTCGCCACACGATTGGACCTCACATCTTCGGACAAATACATCAGCGTCGCGGAAATCGATTCCAAACCGCTGTTTGATATCTTGCTCAATGCCACAGTTTTCGAGTCGTACTTAGTAGATTCCAAAGGCACGGTGCTTGCGCACTTTGATCGCGATGAAGAACAAACCACACTTAAACTCGTTAACCATCCCCTGCTTGGCCCGAACCGCAGCCCGTCTCACTTGAGTGGCGTGCAGTCCTATGAGTTTGAAGGCAAGCGGTGGTACGGTGCCTTCGCGCCGATTGGAGCGGCCGATCTTTTTTTCATCAGCCAAGCAGGCGAGAAGGAAGTCGACTCAGCTCTTTTGACTCTGCTTCAACGGTCTTCGCTCTTCGGGCTGATTGTTCTCACAGTTACCTTCATCGCCAGCATTTTATTTTCCAAGTCCTTGACGAAAAACTTGCAGCGCCTTGCAGCGGGGGTTGCGTCGATTGGCGCGGGGAATCTCCAGGCGCAGATCCGCATCCACTCAGGCGACGAAGTAGAAGCCCTCGCAGGGTCTTTTAATGAGATGGTCACAGCTTTGCGCTCGTCTCGAGAAGAGATTGAAAACTACAACCGCGAACTGGAAGGCAAAGTCGCCGATCGCACTCGGGAGTTAGTGGAAACCAATGCGCTGATTAAGAGCGTGCAAGAAAAACTCTTAGAAGCGACTAAGTTTGCCACCGTTGGTGAAGTCGCGGGCCGGACAGCGCACGAGCTCTTAAACCCGTTAACTGCGATCCTGGCGCGGCTGGATCATTCTGCAACCGCCGTTGCGGCAGCGGGGCCCTCAGCCCCGGCAATCGAAATTCTCAATGCTTGGAATGCAGATTATGCGCGCGGCGGTTTACCCGCACTTAACCAAGCGCTGAGCGCTCCATCGACAGCCCTTCCAGGCAAGACGCTCTTGGAAGAAGATCTGCAGAATCTCAAGACGCTCGCTCAGCAGTGGCAGGAGCAATCGTCGATGCTGAAAAAAGACATTCACTTTGTAAAAGAACAAGCCCAACGGATCCACCGCATTGTCGATAAAATGCGGGAACGGGTGCGGGACTCTTCCAAGGCGCCGACGCCCTGCCGTGCCGCTGCCGAAGAGGCCGTGGCGACAATGTCGGATTTCCTGTCAAAGCAAGGTACCCAAATCCAATTGGAGTGGAACGCCGATCAAGATCTCGCAGAACTCAACCGCGATGAGCTTATCCAGATTTTGACGAATCTTATCCGCAACGGTTACCAAGCAATTCCCAAAGGAAGCGCAGGAAAGATCACAGTGCGGTCGGGCAATCACGGTCACTTGCTCTGGATCGATGTCGTCGATAATGGCCAGGGCATTTCCGCGCAGGATGTCCCGCGGCTTTTTGATCAAGGCTTTACCACGAAGCCCGCTAGCGAGGGGACAGGGCTGGGCCTAAGCATTTGCCGTCGTTACGCTCACGCATTTGGCGGCGAGGTCGAGTTGCTTTACAGCGAAGCCGTGAAAGGCACTTGCTTCCGGGTAACGATTCCGCTCAAAACGGGAGCTGCCGCGTGAAGCCCTTTGTTTGGGGGCTAGCAATCTCGCTACTTTCCGCACGCGCCGTATCTGCTTCCTCCTATGGTGTCTTCGAAGAAGATTTCTCGAGCTACCATGGTTCCGTTAGCGATAGCGCCGTTTGGAATACAGAGCGCGGCGCACTCCATGTCCCGGCCGTGGTCAACCGCGCGGGCGCGGGCTCTCCAGGGCAAGAAGACGAGGCGGTTTCGTTAGGCACTGGAGCGGATGGTGTTTTCGACGCCGATACGGCAGCCAGCTGGGATATCAATGGCGGTGCTGTTGCAAACGAAGTTGTTTTGGATACCTCACGCACCTACGAGTTTACACACTTCACGCTTCCGGCCGGGATCACTCTCAAGGGTTCGGGATCCGATGCTTTGAAGATCCACGTGCTCGGGGACGTTTCGATTGCGGGCGATATTGATCTGCGCGGCG
>JAIEOG010000166.1 GCA_019750655.1 bacterium | reverse complement strand
CGTAGCGGCGCCTAGCAGCGCCGCAAATAGTGCGAAAACGATAGCAGTCTTCTTAAACACGCGTCCTCCCCACGTGGCCCCTTGCGAGGGGCTTCCTGGGGAGCCTTAATGCGAGTGCTGTGCCAGCGAGAATACAGCGTAAGGCTTTCTGCGAGGAGGGCTGGGGTGTCAGAAACTAAACGACAGCGGTGACAGAAAACGGCTCTTGGCCATGGTTCTGGTAGACTAAGTCCCAATGAACGCCTCGCAGACTGATTCGATTCTCACTGGCCAAACAGAGAGCCACCTTTCCCCCGTGTCGGAGAGTAAGGCGCGCTTGCACCAAGCGGTTGTGATTCCCCTCGAGAACCTTCGAAAAAAGGCGCACCGAGCGGGGTTCGAGCTCGAAGTCGTGAGCGGGTTTCGATCGTTCGAGGCTCAAGTCGCGATATGGAATGCGAAGGCCTCGGGCCAGCGCGCTGTGCTGGATGCGCGCGGCAAAGTTTTAGACATTTCCCAGCTCTCGCCTCGGGAGCTGGTGTATTCCATTCTGCATTGGTCGGCGCTACCCGGCGCAAGCCGCCACCACTGGGGCACGGACCTTGATGTAATTGATCGCCTTTCCGTGCCTCCCGGCTACTCCGTGCAGCTCACCGAAGCCGAAGTGCGGCCCGGAGGGATGTTCGGGGCGCTGCATGACTGGCTCGATCGGCATATGCATGAAGAAGGTTTCTTCAGGCCCTACCAGAGGGATATGGGTGGCGTGCAACCCGAGCGGTGGCACTTGAGCCATTCGCCCACGGCCCAGCCTTTATTCAAGGCTCATAACCCGGCATTGCTGGAAGCCGCTATTGCGGGTTCGGCGTTAACGCTAAAAGACGAAATCCTTGCGGAACTCCCCGAGATATTCGATAGATTCTTTTTAAGGATCTCGGATGCACCCAGAGTTTGAAAAAGTCAGTCAGACCTTCGAACCCGCCAAGCTAGACGATGCGCGCCGCTTAAGCTGGGAAAGCTTGCTCGCGATTGCCCGGCAAATCCGTCCCGGCATGTTGGAGACCCAAGCGCGTGCTCTCGCGGAAGAAACCTTGCGAGCCAAAGGTGCCGAGCGCTTCTGGCACAAAACCCACGTGCGTTTTGGTGTGAATACCCGCCGGACATTTTCTGAAATGTCGCTGCCGGGAGTGCGCCTGCAAGACAAAGATATTTTCTTTTTGGATCTGGGCCCCGTGTTTCATGGCTATGAAGGCGATGTAGGCGCGGCTTTCACTGTGGGTGAGGATCCCGATATGGTCCGTTGCGCAGCGGATGCGCGCCATCTTTTCCAGCAAATCCAGGTGCGCTGGGCAGAGCAGGGGTGGTCAGGCAAGCGGCTCTACGATTTCGCGCAGACGGCAGCGCGCGACATGGGGTGGGAGTTTGCGCTTGATGGGGCCAGCGGCCACCGCATTGCGGATTTTCCCCATGTGCTCTACCACAAGGGAAATCTCGTCTCGTTCGCGGGGACACCCATTTCGGATCGTTGGATTTTGGAGGTGCATTTGCGCCACCCGAAGCGGATGTTCGGCGCTTTTTACGAAGACACTCTCACACGCCAGCCGAACCCGTGGCTCGGTTAGCGCGCGGTACGTGCGCGGAGTAGTGGGTTCCAGCTCCGCTTTAGTAGCGGGGTTTCTTTTCCTTCAACGGTAACAACACGCATTCCTTCTTTCACGGCTACGCAGCCGCCGATTTCAGTGAGTTCTGTACGCGTCTTCCGCGCGAGCGCTTGGGCTTGAGGCCAGGCGTTTTCTGCGACGGTGAAAAGCAGTCCCTGATCTTCTGCTCCTTGGAGCAGCCATTGTCGCGCGCTCGTCGATAAATAGCGGGCTACCTGCAGGGTTTCCTCTTCCACGGGAAGGTTTTCTTCTAAAAGGCGCAGGCCCACGCGGTTGGTTTCTCCCAAATGATGCGCGTCGGAGGCTACGCCATCGACGAGAGGCACTGGGGAGTGGAACCAGGCTTTTTGACGCGCTAGAGTTAGAAACTCCAGAGGGGGCTCCGGTCGCAAGTGGGCCTGGGTGACACGTGCGTAGTCTTGAATCGCAGGCCAGCCAAAGCGTTTGAGAGCAGCCAAACCCGCTGCTGCGGTGCCGACGGTGCCGGTGACTACCAAGCGGTCTCCGGGCCGCGCACTAGGGAAGGCCTTGGGTTTTGTTCCCGTCGTCAAAACGGAAATCAAGAACGCCTGGGGCGCATGCGTGGAATTTCCAAAGCTTAGCGCGATCTTCTGCGGTGCCGCCACCGCTGCCATGCCGCGCAGGAGTTCTCTTAAAAATGGTTCTGAGGTGCTCGCATTCACTCCAAGGCTGACTTGTGCCGCTGCGGGCAATGCGCCAAGGCATTGAAACTGGAATAGCGAGAGACGCAAAACTTTTCTGCCCAATTCAAAAGGCGTCAAAAAAGTGGGATCGAAGTGAACGCCTTGGATCCAGTTTTGGAGATTCGCACTTCCTCCGGCAGAAAGTGAAACGGTTGTCGGTAGTTGCGTTCCGGCTGCAAGCAAAGGGCGCAACGCGTGACGTGCGGCGTCTGCTGGTTTGAAGGGTGTTTTCATGCGTGTTTCTATCTTATCTTTCCCGCCAATTTATTGACAAGAAATCGACGGAGATTTAACATTAAAAGGTAGTCATCCTATTTTAAATCCAAATTCGAATCCGCTTTAAAAGACCCTCGGGTGCTTGAGAGGAAACGGAATGAATCGCGTTCTAATCTTCGAGCCTGATCCCGTTCGCCTTTTGGCGATTAAGGAACAGCTTGAAAAGAAGCACTACTGGGTCGTCGTCTCTTCGACGCCCGCCGAAGCTTTGGCATTAGTTCGCAAACAGCTCTTTCACGTTTGCCTTTGGTCCGTGGAAGGCGAGCACGCCGTGGGCGAGCTCCATGAAGTCAAAGCCGCCCGCGCTTGGTCCGCCATCATCGCCACCAGCAACCAAAGCAGTCCCTCCTTGATCGTCGCCTGCGTACGCGCCGGCGCCTCGGATTTCTGCCCGAACGCAGAGGATCTTTCTCCTCTCGCCACTAAGGTCGACTACTGGCTTAGCCAAACCAGCCAAGAAGAAGACGACGCAGAGTTTGAAGAGAGCCTTTTCCCCGGCTTCGTAGGCCGCCACCCGCGCATGCGCGAGATTTTCCGCCTGATCCAGAGCATCAAAGATACCGATTCGACTATCTTGATTACTGGCGAGAGCGGCACCGGTAAGGAAGTCGTGGCGCGGAGTCTCCACGATGTGAGCCAACGCCGTCGCCACCCCTTGGTGGCCGTCAATTGCGGCGCGATTCCGGCGAGCCTTCTGGAAAGTGAACTTTTCGGCCACATGAAAGGCGCTTTCACAGGTGCCGTGCAAAACCGCTTGGGCCGTTTTGCTTTGGCCGGCAATGGAACGCTCTTTCTCGACGAAATCAGCGACTTGCCTATCGATTTACAGGCGAAACTCTTGCGCGCCATTCAGATGCGCGAATTTGATCCCATTGGGAGCGCGCAAAGCTCGACGTTGGATGCTCGGATCATCGCCGCTTCCAACCAGGATTTAGAAGTCGCTGTAGCAGAGCGCCGCTTTCGGCAAGATCTTTATTACCGCCTGAATGTGATCCCAGTTTTCTTGCCGCCCTTGCGGCAACGCAAGACGGACATCCCGCTCTTGGTCGCGAGTTTCCTGCGCCGTTTCTCAGAAGTCTTGCAGCGCCCCATCCGAGGCATCTCTGAAGACGCCATGAAGACGTTGATCCAGTACCACTGGCCTGGAAACGTGCGTGAGCTAGAGAACCTCATCGAACGCGTGATTGTCTTGAAGCGCGATCAGGGCGTTATTGAGCTCAAGGATTTCCCACCGGCTTATTTCAAGAACGTGCGCTTGGATCGGTTTGTGGCGAGCGTTTCACTGCCGGAAGAAGGCTTAGACTTCAATGAAGCCGTCAACGAATTCGAGAATGAACTAATCTTACAAGCCCTTCAGAAAACCGAAGGCAATAAGAACAAAGCCGCCACTCTGCTCGGCTTAAACCGAACCACCCTCGTAGAAAAACTCAAGCGCAAGGGCTTGCGGATCACAGGGTAAATCTCGTCAGGGGAACCATGAAAAACCTACTTTTCGCCGCGCTTTTCGCTGCTCCTGCTTTGGCAAACCACGCTTTAGTGGATGGCCATCCCAAGGGGACCTATGATCCCAAAATGGAAACCCAGTTTCTCGAGCTTTGGAAAAAGCAAAAAGCGGTGGCGCCCGATCAGTGGGAAAAGATAGAGCCGCGGATCGAGCACCACGGTGGAATTTTTGGAATCTACAAAAAAGATACCCAGCAGCCTAGCTTTCATTTTCCGTCTTTAGCACGTCCGGAAACGGGAAAAGTTTCTCCGGAGATTGAATCACTTCTTTCTGAGTTTTTACCACCTGATTTCGCCTATCAAGGCGTCCATTTGGATTATCTAATCAGGAATATGGGGTATCTCACCAACCCTGCGGATACTCTGGGCAAGCTGCTAAAGACACGTATCGATCGGAATAAAGCCAAAGAGAGACTGGGAATCGGCTTTTGGTTGCAAGAAATCAAAGAAAAAGACTCAAAAGTTTTCAGAGCGATGGTCGGCCGATATGGCCAAAGCTTCCTGCCGGATCTAGAACGGGAAATGGACGCCGAGTCTGAGAAACTAAAGGCTGGCGGTCTATCTCAGGCCGAGATCAGTAACACGAAAAGCATTCATGCAGACATCTATAAAGTTGAATAGGTGCCAATCTATTCGGGGCTCAGAGTACCGACTCTCCAAGCGCCTTACGCCCATCCGAACATCTCGCGCGCGATGTTCCAGGCATGAACTCTCGCGCCTTCTCAAATCCCATCCGAGCTAGAAACAGATTGTGCACCTTGCACAACAACCGGATATTCCCAATATCCTGACTGGACCCACCATGTGCCCACGCTACGGCGTGATCAAACTCTAGATGTGCCGTCTGGTTGCACCGCACTCCAGAATCTGACTGGTAAGCACACCGGCCGTCAGATTGCCTCCTCACCTCACGACGCTTCGCCAGCGGGATGTAGCGCGTGTGCTTCTTCACCGGTCGACGGATTTCCTTCTTTGGCTCCCAGTGAGCGCGCTTGTGCTTAATCGCTATCTTGAGTGCATTCTTGATGAGGGTTAACTGGTCCCTCTCAGAAGAAAGACCCTCGTACTCCTTCAGAAGTTCTTCTAGCTCGGGGTCATGAGGGAGCTTTAGGCCTTCCTTCGGAGTAGGGATGTCAAAATGCTGGGCGAGAACGCGCGGGATATCCCGCGTTGCCTTGCCTTCAATCAGCGGCAGCATTTCTGAGGCGTTTTCAGAGTTAATATGAGGAGCAATCAGGCTCACAGCGGATAGGGATAGGCGATTCTCTTCTAATAGAGGCTTAACCTGAGGGACTTGTTCTACGCAGCGAGCGGCGTGCATTCGCCTTGCGGCTTCTCCTTCGGAGTAACCAAGGTAGCGGGTGCAGAAATCGTGGAGGCTTGAGTAGCCCTCTTCTTGCCAGATTTGGCGCCGATCGATCTCAGATAGGTATTCTAGGACTATCAACGTGGCTTGTTTTTCCTTCTTCACCCAGCTTTTGATTTCTGCGAGGAGTTCTTTCTTTTCTAGTTTTTTGCTTTTCATCCGCACCTCACTTATATACATACATATATATGTATATTGCTCTGTGTCAACGGTTTGTCGACGATAAAAATGGGAATGGCCGTGCTGCCGGTTCTGGTTCCCCGGGCTATGGTCGCCCGGAGACCAGTCGAAATGGCTGGCCGGCCTTACGTGTTTCTCGGAGGTCTTCTTGGGAGTTGCCGGGTGTGGGCGGCTTTGCTTCCAGGGGTGTTTTGAGCTTTGAAGTGGAGAAGCGTCTACGGGATCTCGCTTGCTTTGGGCCGGCTTCCCGAAATCGTGGGAATGGTTGGCTGTTGCTTCGCTGCGCTTGCAATGCGCTCTTGGTGGCGGTTTACATCGCGCGCGCGATGTTACTGGGCGGTTTTTTCTTCTTTTTCTTTGGGGGCGGTTTTCTTGCCGCCATCCATGAACTGCTTCATGAAGTACTGCAGAATGGCGCTGCGTTTCGCGCCGCCGGTCATCGTCTTGAGGTCTTCGTAGACGGTCGGGTCGTTGATTAGGCCGCCCAAGGAGCCTTCGCCGCGGTCGATGCGGCCTAGGATGGCTTCCAGGTGGGCGACGGATTGGCCGAGCTTATCGCCAGTCTTGTTCTTCTTCAGATCTTCTGTCAGGACGGCTAGATTCTTTGTTACGACGCTGAGGTTTTGCATCACGCTGTCGAAATCGCCGCCTGCTTCGAATTTCTTTGATAAGCCGCCGACCAGTTTGCCGCTTTGGGCGAAGATATCTTCGCTTTCGTTGGTCATAATCGTATCGCCGTTTTTCAATACGGGCTGGTCGGGCGAACCAAAGCTGACTTCAATATACTTATCGCCCAAAACCCCCTGAGTACGGATTTGTGCAAGAGAATCTTTTCTAACGAACTCCTGCACATCGCGTGAGACCGAAAATTCGACTTTAAGCTCTTTCGTTTCCGGAGAAATTTCGATCTTGCGAATCACACCAATGCGTAGACCCGAAAGAGAAACTTCCGAGCCCATATGCAACCCTTTGACGTGGTGGAAAGTTCCGTAAAGTGTGTATTGCGATTTCAGTACGCTGCCGCCGCCCAGATTGAACAGCACATACACGAAGGCGACGAAACCAAACGCCACCATCACGCCGACGATTATATTGTTGGCGATCTTCTTATCCATTACATCGTCTCTCCGTGAATGAACGCATGCAGATCGGGGTCATCGGACTTGCGGATTTCATCCGCGGTGCCTTCTGCCCGGATCTTGCCATCCTTGAGGAAGGCTACTCGATCCGTCACTGCAAAAATGCTCGACATATCATGCGTTACCAAGACCGACGTAGCTCCCTGTTTCTGCAGATCCAAGATGATCTTGAGAATCTGCTTAGTATTGTAGGGATCTAAACCAGTCGTTGGTTCATCGTACAAAATCACTTCTGGCCCGAGAATGATACTGCGGGCAACTCCCACGCGGCGTTGCATACCGCCGCTCAAATCGCTGGGAAAGAGTAGCTGGTTGCCGTCCAAGCCAACCTGGCCAAGTGCGTGCTTCACCTTCTTGGTCATCTCCTTGTCCGTTAGTTGCGTATGTTCGCGTAACGGGTAAGAAAGATTGTCCTCGATCGTGAGACTGTCAAACAAAGCGCCGTACTGAAACACATAGGCGATTTGTTTGCGCACGTCCGTCAAAGCTTCCTCGTCTAACTTCGTGATGTCCTGTCCGCGGAACCAGATCTCGCCCTTATCGGGACGCTCGAGACCAATCAAGCAACGCAAAAGCACGCTCTTACCGGATCCGCTACCACCCATGAGGGTCAAGACTTCACCCTTGTGGATCGTAAGGTCGATCCCCTTGTGGACCTGCTTACCGCCAAAGTTCTTCCAAAGACCGCGGGCTTCGATAAGCGGTTCGGGCTTCTCGCGCTTCACTGAATCCCCCGCTCGTAAAGCCACCAGATTTTCGTCAACACAAAGTCCTGCAGGGAGATCAAGATACACGACGTGACCACAGCTTTTGTCGTGGCTTGGCCGACACCTTGAGTGCCACCTTCGGTGGAAAGGCCGTAGTAGCAACCCGTGAGGCCGATAGTGAGGCCGAATACAAAAGTTTTGCTTATGCCCATGATGAAATCGATGGGGCGAAGCGCGACCAAAGCTTCGTGGAAGTAGAAGCTGGGTTCGATGTTCAACTCGACATAAGCGATGCCGATTCCACCAAAAATGCCGACGATATCCGCGAAGAGCGTCAGCATAGGAGCCAGCAGAAGCATCGCAAGAATGCGGGGAATCACAATGCGCTTGATGGGGTCTGTGCCCAAAGCGCGGATGGCGTCGATTTGCTGGGTGACTTTCATCGAGCCAATTTCAGCAGCGATCCCTGAGCCCACGCGCCCCGCGAGCATTAAGCAGGTCAGCACGGGTCCCAATTCGCGCAAGATAGATAGGCCCACGATTTTCGGGACGTAAAGTTTGCCCCCGAAACGCTCTAGCCCTAGCCCGAATTGAAGCGTCATCACCATGCCGATCGAAAGGCC
>JAIEOG010000393.1 GCA_019750655.1 bacterium | reverse complement strand
CGGCTCAATGCGGAGCCCGATGGATTGCGCAATGCTTTCTGGATGGTGAGCGTAGTTTGGGATCCAGCTTTCAATGTGACTAAGACTGGGTTGATGGATCGCTTGCGCGAAAAAGGGATTGAGACGCGCCCGTTTTTCTATCCGTTGAGCTCTTTGCCGGCCTATGCGGGGACTGCATCCGCTAACGCCGCCGCGACCCGCAACACAACGGCCTACTCGCTCAGCCCTCGAGCGGTGAATCTACCGTCGGCACTTTGCCTGACTCAGGACGAAGTGGCCTTTGTTTGTGAGGAAGTGAAGAAGGTCTTTCAGCCCGCCACCGCAAAGAAGCGTCCAAGCGACGCTCGTCCATCAGCGACGCCAGCACCTTAAGACGGATCCAGTAAGAATCCCGAAAATTCATCCCCCTCTGAATGACGCCGCCCAACCCTTGCGAGAGTTCGCGCACGGCCTGCGTGAGCGTCCACTGAGGCTGGTGGCGTGGTGCTAGCGCGCGGAATCGACTGAAATCGACGCGGTACGAACGCTTGTCAGGGCCGCCACCGGGGTTTAGCCGCACCGGCAATCCCCCCAACCCTTCGCCTACGGCTTCTGCGAGCTCTCGGATTTGGTAGTTCCACGCCTCGCTGCCGGCATTCACGGAAACAAAAGCGCCGCCATTGCGCGCTTGCCGCTGCAGCCCCCATTCCATCGCGCGCGCCATGTCCCGCACGTGGATCAACGGGCGCCAAGGGGTGCCATCGCTGAGCAAAACGATTTCTCCATGGCTTAGCGCCGAGGCGACAAAATCGTTCAGCACGAGATCTAAACGGCACCGGGAAGAGAAACCACACGCCGTCGCAAACCGTAGCGCCGTCACAGTGAAACCACTGCCCGCTAAACCATAGAGGGATTCTTCGGTGCCCACTTTAGAACGGGCATAGGCTGTCAGAGGGTTCAGAGCACTTTGCTCGGTTTTCAGCGTACCGTCGTCTAAACCGTACACACTGCAACTCGACGCGAAGACAAACTGCTTCACTCCCGCCGATTTTGCGAGAGCGGCGAGTTTCCACGACGCTTCGTAGTTTACCTGGCGGGTGACCTGCTCGAACCGTTGGCCCATCGGATCATTCGAAAGCGCAGCCAGGTGCAGAACTGCATCGAACCCTTCCAGATCACGCGGCTGGATATCGCGAAGATCCGCCTGAAGCTGAATATGCGGTGCAGACTGGGGGCCCGCTTCGGCCGTCGTGCAGTTTTCGAAATAGCCCGTATCCAAACCCACGAGCTCCGCCTGCGGGATCGTGCCGCGCAGGTGTTCGCTTACTACAGGGCCGATGTAGCCTTGGTTACCTGTGATGAGAATCTTCATGTTTTAGGCCCGCGGTTCAAGAATCGTCGCAACGGGAGCGCTCACTGGTGTCACCATAGGGTGCGACCACGGCGCTTGGCCAGTCGCCCAGAGTTTTTCTAGGTTGTTGCGGTCTCGCAAGGTGTCCATCGCGTGCCAGAAACCTAGGTGGCGAAATACATTCAATTGCCCATCGGCTGCAAGACGAGTCAAAGGTTGGTCTTCCAGAACCAAGCCCTCTTGGAGGCCTAGGTATTCTTCAAACTCTCGGCGGAAGAAGAAGAATCCACCGTTGATAAAGCCCTGAGAGTTCGCCGGCTTTTCAACGAAAGACCGCACTTTCCCATTCGGCATGACTTCGAGTTCACCGTAGCGAGCGGTGTTTTTCACCCCTAAGACAGTCCCGAGATAGCCGTGCGAAAGGTGGTGCGCGTATTCATCAGTAAGATTCACATCGCTCAAGCCATCGCCGTAGGTGACGGCGAAATGATCGAAGTGGTTAGCCATGCTAAGCGTTTTCAAGGCGCGGCCAATGCGTGCACCCGTCATGGTGTTAGCACCCGTATCTAGCACACGGACACGCCATTTTTCCTGCTGCCCGTTTTGCTCGCGAAACTTCCAATCTGCGTCAAAGGAGTTACGGTGATCGATGTCCAGATCGTTGTGGAGCATCTGGTAGTAGAGAAAATATTTTTTGATTTCGATCGCTTTATAGCCGCCGCAGATCACGAAATCGTTAAACCCATGCGCGTAGTAATGCCGCATGATGTGGACGAGGATTGGAATGCCTCCGATTTCCACCATGGGCTTCGGCTTCGTCTGGGATTCTTCGGAAATGCGGGTACCTAACCCTCCCGCTAGAATCAAAACCGGAACGGAGGCTGCGCTCGTCGGTGGTTGCATGCCGATAGTATAACAAAGCCCCTAACGCGCGCTGCGGTCTTTTTCGGAAAGAATAGGCTCGGAGATCGGCCAATCAATGCCGGCTTTGGGATCATTCCAAGCCAGGGTGCGAGAGGCGCTTGGCTCGAAGGCTGTGGACATTTGGTAGAAGAGCTCCGTATCGTCGGTAAGCGTCTGAAAACCATGCGCCACCCCTTCAGGAACGTACAAGGCCTGACGGCTTGACGCGTCGAGCGTAAATGCCTGCCAGCGACCATACGTAGACGACTCTGGACGCAGATCGTAAATGACGTCGTAGATCTCACCCTTAATGCAGCGCACTAGCTTTGCTTCACCATGCGGGGCTTCCTGCCAATGCATCCCGCGCAGCGTTCCGCGTTTGCGATTGTAGGAGACACTGCACTGCACGAGATCGCCATTGAGCCCTGCTTTGCGGAAAGTTTCGGCGCACCAGCTGCGCGCGAAGAAACCGCGGTCGTCCTCGAGCTTCTCTAGCTCTACAAGGTAGGCGCCTTGGATCTTGGTGGGCGTGAGAATCATAGGATCTGCAGCTCCGGAATCGGCATCACAAACTTACCACCCCATTGGCGGATGAAAGCCGTCTGTTGCATGATCTCGTCGGCGAGATTCCACGGGAGAATCAAAACGTAGTCTGGCTTAGCTTCAATGAGCGCCGCCGGCGCATGCACCGGAATGCGGCTCCCTGGTAAGAAGCAGCCTTGCTTATGTGGGCTTTTGTCGACGGTAAATGAAAGCAAGTCGGGCTTGATGCCGCAGAAGTTCAAAAGCGTATTGCCTTTGGCAGGCGCTCCATAACCCACCACTTTTTTACCGGCATCGCGTGCATCGATCAGGAAGCGCAGGAGATCGCGCTTCACTTTTTCTGCACGCAGGTGAAAGCTTTTGTAGGTGTCGAGAGCTAAAAGCCCGGCTGCTTCTTCCCGCGCCTTCATCTGCGGGACCCTGTCCGAGGTCCCATGCGATGCACCCACCCGGCAGCCAAAGATTCGGATACTGCCACCGTGTGTCGGGAGCTCTTCTACATCAAAAAGACGGATGCCATTAGCCGTAAATATTTTTTCCACCGCATGGAATGAGAAGTATGAAAAGTGCTCGTGGTAGACGGTATCGAATTCGTTTTTATCCAGCGTCTTGAGCAAGTGGGGGAACTCGACGGTGACCACCCCATCTTCTTTCAGCACGCGTTCGATACCTGCCACAAAATCCTGCAGCTGTGGTACCTGTGCCAAGACATTGTTGGCGACGACTAAGTCCGCACTGTGCCCCCGAGCGACTAAGCGCTCCGCAAGATCTAAACCGAAAAACTCCGCCAGCGTGGGAATACCCGCCTGCTCTGCGGCAGCGGCGACATTCTTAGCCGGCTCAATTCCCATGCAGGGGATGCCTTCGGCGACAAAATGCTTGAGCAGGTAGCCGTCGTTGCTCGCGAGTTCTAATACGAAGCTGTTCTCATTGAGGTGAAAACGCGCGCGCATTTGTTCGGAATAGCAGCGCGCGTGTTCTACCCAACTATCGGAGAACGACGAAAAATAGGCGTAGTCCGTGAAAATCTTCTCACGCGACTCAAACTCGGGCACTTGCACGAGCCAACAATCCCCGCAAACGCGCACATGGAGAGGAAAAAACGTTTCCCCCTTCTCGAGATCATCTTCTTTCAAATAACTATTCGCGAGCGGAGTCACACCGAGATCCACAACGCTATGAATCAAATCCTGGTGGCAATGGCGGCAACTAGGAGTGGCGTGCATGCGGAAAATTATAACATGAAGATCCGAGGTCTACTCGGGAGTCATCCTAGGCTTTGAAGCCCGCCATTTCCCAAACGTAGCCTCGGCTCGCAGGGCATTGTGCGTCCAACAAAGCAGCCGCAGATTTTCAGGCTTATTCGCGCCCCCGAGCGCAAAGGGCTGAACGTGATCTATCTCAAGAAACCGTGTTTCGCCGCAGATCGACCCATCGGGCCGCTTCTCCTGACAGCGTCTATCATCCCGATTATCTAACTGTCTGCGTATTCCCCGGGGAATGTAACGAGAGCCAGTCAGTATCCGGTTAGCCGCTTCAACCGCCAAAGGCATCTCCCGCTTCGAAGGAGCTTTCCGCACCGGCTTCTTAAGCTCTTTGAGCAAGTACTTAAGCCCCAAGCCCAAGATCTCGGCCAGCTTACCCTTAGGGAGCTTATGGCTTAAAAGAGCCCGAGCTTCCTCAAGATCGGAAATAAACTCATTGCCCGCCGTGAACTGCACTTGGTGCCGATCCACACCTAACGGGCTAACACTCTTGCGCAGCCGATCCTCGACATCTTCTTTGGGAAACTGAGTCACCAAGAATTCTTCCACTTGCCGAACACTCTTCTTTTCAGCTCCACCAAAAAGAATAGGAGCATTGGCACCATTTACGAAGGGCGCAAGCCGCCCCAGCGCCGACAGCGTATATTTGCCAGAAGCAATATCTCGGTAAAGAAACGGAAACTTCAAAGCCAGTCGGGAGACCTGGATGCGCTTAAGCGCAGAACTTTCAGAAAGCTCGTACTTCTCGGTCAACCAACGAAAGAGACTGGAATACCCTTCTTTCGCATAGAGCTTTCGATAATCCGCTTCACCCAAATAGATCAGGAAATCTGATTTGAGCTTGCGATCTTTTGCGATCAGCATCTCAATCCCCCGAAGAATGTAACGATCGCTTTGCGACTTAAGAGTCATCTGTAGACTTTTCTTCATGGCGTAGACCTCACTTAGGAAGTAGTTACCACGGGTTTTAAACGGGCCTTTTTAGAAGCGCAGATAGTCGGATCCCGATGCCTTCTAAAATCCAGGAGGATGGCTGCAGTGCTGCGTTTATCGAGGAAGAAAAGCCTTCAAATAAAAAATGGCAACTGCGCGCACAAAGCAGATCGTCCAGCAAAGAAAATCCGGTCAATAAAAAAGCGGTCCGCGCTCCCCTAAGACAGAGGAACGGCACACGCAGCCTCGGTCCGGGATCCCGAGCTAAGGTCGCTCGGGCCCCGCCCGATAGGCGCCTGCCTTGATTAAGTAGTTCTCGGAGGTCTTCTTGGGAGAAGCTTAAAACACGGCAGTGCTTCCAGGGGAATTCAGTGATCCTACGCTTGCAAGGGTCTAATCGCCGATGACCGAAAAATGCGGCAACGCTTCCAGGAAAGTTCAGTGCTTTTACGGCTATAAGGGGTCTAATCCAGGCCCTCGCAAACCACCCAACCAGTGACAGAGATCCGAAGACTTCCCGAGCGCCAAGGGCGATCGGGTGACAAGCCGCTCGGGACAACAAGTGCACACCACCCCCCATCGGCGCGTCAGCCTACATTCCCCGGGGCATATAAATTCGAATGTTATCGACGACGGCGGAAGGTTCGGAATATGGGCTGTGCCAAGATGCCCAGCGTGGGGCGAATGGCGAGAGTGCGGAAGCCCACCGGCATCCAGTGCAAGCGGTGGTGAGAAACATCTTTCAACCAAACCAGCGTCATCGCGCGCGCGAGCGTTGAGACGCCGAACACCCAAGCAAACGCCTGAGCCCCGCCACCCGCATGAGTGAGGATCCAACCTCCCAAGATGCTTCCCAGAGTCATCGCGCTGGCATTGCAAAGATTAAAGGCGGACATCGCACAGGGCCGATCTTCTGCACGGACCAGCTCCCAGATAAGAAGCAGCGAGGCTAATTCAAAAGCGCCCCAAACGATCCCGGAGAGCGCCTGGATCGCGAACAGGTAGTAGAAATTTTGCGAAATCAGCCAAAGCGCCGGGAGCGTGATAATTCCGAGGCCGCCCAGGATCAAAACTGGGCGCGTGCCACGCGCGACTGCGATTTTCCCCATGAGCGGGAGGAACAAGACTTTTCCTAGGTACGAAGCCGCAACAAGGATGGCATACGTTGAGTAGGGTAATTTCAACTGGCCGAGCATAAATGCGGTGAAGAATGGGGACGCCAGCTGTGCCGTGAACGTCACGCTCAGCAAGTAAGTAAAGAGCCTGCCCTGCTCGTGGTTCCGATCGAGGCGCCGAGCAAAATCTCTCATGCGCAAAGGCCGTGTTGCTCCCGGAGTCGGAGGCCGGGGTTCGGATTGCCGCCGCAGACGAGAAACTGAATACATCCGAAAGCCCATGGCAGCGGTGAACAAAGTGACGAACGCCCACTTCTTATCCGCGACCATCGGCAAGTAGTGCAAGACGAGCCCACCGATCACGAAGCCCAGAAAAACCATCGCCTGTGTCACACGGGTGCGGAAGGTAAAGAACCCAACCTGCACGCGCGAGGGGATAAGAGTTCCCATCCACGCATTCCAAGCACCGCTAGCGCCTAAGCCACCGGCCCAATAAATCGAAGCAGTCACGAAAGGCAACCACGCCGGCAGCTTTCCGGTGATCGCGGCAATCACGAGCGGCAAGAAAGCCAAGCCTTGAAGGCTCGTGCTGAAAAGCACCCAGCGCTTATACGACCCCATTTTCTGCAAGAAGTACGGAGCGAAAAGCTGCACCAAAGAACCCGCCATGATCGGCAGCGTGGTGATCCAGCCAGAGAAAACGCTTCCAAGCCCCATCCAAAGCAAAAAGGCCGGCAAGTAGGTCTCGCCCACGCCGACCATGAGGCTAAAACCCGAGCCCTCTTTAATGGAGAGACGCATGTTTCCGCGCAAGCCGGCTTTGGCTTCGCGGGAAATTCCCCGCGTCCGCGGGAGTGGAAATTCTTCGGTAAGTGTAAGCGCGACCTGGTTAGCCATAGAGGATCTTCCTCTACGTATCGGAATCTCCAGGCTTTTTCTAAAATGCTACTTCAGGGCGAATTCGATGGGGATGAAGGTATTCCAGCGATCTGCGTCAAAACCCGCTGGTAAAGGGTCTAGCCGGGCCACTCGCTTTACGGTCTCCACGGCGGCGCTGTTTAGACGCTCGAAAGCCGATGGGCCGATGACGCTGACATCCTGGATGGTGCCATCTTTGAGGACAGAGAAACGCACTTGGACGCGCCCCGTCTCACCGAGATTTTTGGAAACGCGCGGGTATTGCAACGCTTCATGGATGCGAGAACGCAAAACACTGCGGTAGACATCCCAAACTCCACCTGCAGCTCCTTGAGTGCTTGCGGCTTCTCCGCCCTGCCCTTGCTGCTCTAAATTCCCGCTTGAAGCGATAACTTCCTTTTGCTGTTGTTCGGCGGCATCAGGTTCGTCGATGGGGGATGCGATTTTAGGCGATTGCTGAAAGACGACGGGAGATGGCTTATGGAACTGCCCCGCGGCGACTTCCACATCAAAAGCGACTTCCTGGCCCAGCGAAGCAGGAATGGCTTCAGAAGCAAAACGCCAACCCACAAGCCCCGCCCCAATGAGGACCGCATGCCCAAAGATCGACGCCAATATCGATCGCCCTAACCCTAATTGCCCCGTTGCCGTCATAGTTTTGCGCTCAACCCGACATACACCTCACGGCCGCGCAGCGGTCCCCAGAGGTGGATGACGTCGTAGTTTCCCTGATCGTCGTAAAAGAGTGCGTTCTCGGTGGAAGCTTGGGTGTAGTTCCAAAGGTTTTTCACGCCGCCGTAGATTTTCCAGTCTTTAGCGACTTCATAAGAGAGGCGCGCATCCATCGTCATAAACGCCGGAACCTGGGTCATTTTCGGGACGGAGGCAGTGGCACCGTCCCAAACGTTGTAGCGGTTATTTCCATAACCATAGGGAGCGAGATCGCGGCCACCGACGAGTGTCGTCGTCAGATTGAAATCCAACTTCCCGCTTTCGACATCGATCATGAGCCGTGCGCGGTCTTCGATAGCCGCAAAGGGCAAGA
>JAIEOG010000044.1 GCA_019750655.1 bacterium | reverse complement strand
ACGCGAGCGAGCTGGCGGAGTTCTTTGTTTCTCACAAGCCCGAGCGCTTGCGCGCCAATTTATCGACAAATCCCGTGAACGGTACGTTCGGCGCTTACAAGTTCTGCGCGCATATCAACCTCCTGGATCGCACGACGGGAAATATTCTCAACCGCGATCCGTTGGCGGACATCCCCCAACCGAGCACACTTTCTGCCGCGGCAGATAGCCACTACGTGAACCGTTTCTATATTGTGAATATCCTGGATATGACGACGCTGACCACGCGGGATGTCTGCAATAAGGCTTTCAGCGATAACACTGTTACGCTCGCCAATACGGAGCGCTATATGGTGACCGTCGGAGTGACTTGGAAGCGCTTAGGGACAAATGATCTGCAGCGAGAAGTCGTTTCGGCTGTGATCCCTCAGTCGTAGAGCAGAAGTCCCGCCGATAGTACCCAACCATCTTGCCGCCAGATCCAGCGGCCATCCAAAGCCCAGTTGCGGCTAAAAGCCCAGCGCCAACGTGTTTCGAACTCCAGCACCATGTCGTCCGTAGCGTCGAACTGGTAGCGGTACACACCAGAAACCATCCCATTGAGCTCGGGGCCCAAGCGAAACCGAATCCCCCCACGCGGCCCGACTGAGGGCTTGAGAAAAAAGCCGGAAAATGCGGGTGAGCCCAATACATTTCCCTCGGCCAGGAGCCAGAGATCCACGGGAACGGCTTCTACGGGTTGGACACTCAGCCCAATGCCGCCCGATACTTCGCCTGCACCGCAATACGCGCAAAGGCCTTCGCGCACCGTTTTACCTCCGGCCGAGACGGACCAGGAAAGCTGATTCCACGTCTGAGTCATGGGCGGTAAGCGGACGATCTTCACAATCGTAAAGTCTTCGACCAATACGCGATTGGAATCAGGGAAGTACTGCGCTTCAATTCCTAGAAGATCAAACGTCGTATACTGAGGGTACTCCACCTGGCGGTCGAGCAAATCGTGCAAGCCAAAGCGGTAGTTCAGTGCCATGCCCAGTTGAAGATTTTGGTGGTAGAGCGTCGAAGCCCCGAAGCGCATGGTGCCGTGTTGTTCCGGCCCGAGCTCCAGTGCAAATGCGGGCATCGAAAAGCCAATCAAAGAAAGCAAAATCCCCAGGTGCCGAACAAGCATGAGCGGAGTTTACGGGGGTGTAGCCGGTGGGTCAATCAGCAGGCGTCTTTGATTTGGAATCGCAGGGACAGATCGGAGACCTGGATTTCATCGCCGTCTTGCAGCTCGACAGGCCCAATGATTTTGCGCTTATTCAGCGACATGGCTGGGTTGCTAGAATCCATGGCCTCTAACCAAAGGCCATTGTTCTTACGGAAAATGCGTAAGTGCTTTGGAAGCACGCCGTCTTTATCGGGCAGTGGGAAATCACAACCCGCTGCGCTTCCGATGACGGTCTCGTCGGAGTTCAAGAAAAATTCCTTAGAGGGTGCTTTCTTGCCGGCTGCTAATTCCACGCGGCCCACGCGGAGTGGCACACGGCATTGCGGGCAATAGCCCACTTGAGAAGACTGGTCCGCATAGCCACAGAACTCGCAGAATGTGCAGCTCGCTGGGTAGAGAGTCTTCGGCAGAATCGAAATTTCCACAGGCTTAATGGGATTGCTCGTGCGGAAAGGCCAAATGCCTTTGCCGGTCAGGCGTTCCAAATCGTCGCGGACCTGGCGCGCGCGTTGGTAGCGCTCCGCCGGATTTACAGCCAAGCATTTCTGGATGATCTCGCAAAGCCGCTTATCGCGCCCGCTGCTCATCAAAGGTTTTACATCACCCAAGACAGGTGTCTCGCCCATGGCCGCTTCGTAAAGCAAAGCGCCTAGGCTGTAGATATCGCCTGCGGGTAAGAACGGTTTGGTTTTGTCGAGGAGATCCGGCGGCGTGTAGCCTTCGGATTCAAACAGCAAAGGATCGGGATCCGCTCGGTGGTAGAGCGTTCCGAAGTCGATCATCTTAATCCGCGAGCTGACGCCATCGAGCATCACGTTCTGCGGTTTTAGATCGCGGTAGACATACCCATGTTGGTGAATGACTTCAATGGCGTCGGCAATCTGAATGCCTAAGTAGACTACCAGGCCGTCTTCGATGTTGCCTTTTTCCGTACGGTAGTCAGTGATGGCCTTAGCGAGTTCCTTGCCGTTGATGAAATCCATCACGAGGTAAAAAGACTTGTTCCGTTCGAAGTATTCGTAGCCGCGTGGGAAGGCCGGGTGCTTGATCTTGCTTAAGAAAATCGCTTCGCGCTTAAAGCTCTGCATCAGCTGTTTGCGGAATTGATCGTAGCTGGGTTGATCGAGCATCTGCTTGATCAAAACCGTTTTACCGTCGTCGACACGAGACGCGCGGAAAGTCGCACCAAAGCCGCTCTTGGCAATGGCTTCTTCAATGACGTAGTGGCGTTTGCCCTTCAAGCGTTCGCCGGGGGAAAGCAAACCATCTTTCGCATCTTTGATGGTAGTAAAAGACCCTTGGCGCAGCTTTCGCGCCACTTTCACGGGTGCAGCAGAGGAGCCGCAGCCATCGCAAAACAAAGCTCCGGGGAGAAGCTTTTCACCGCATGTGGAACAATTACTCATTCGATATGGCGAAAGGCCGGGGGTATGGACCCCCGACCCTTCTCCGTTTTGCCCCTAAAAAGCCACTCATTACGAGATGAGCAGCTTAGTCTTTTTCGCTTCGTCTTTAATTGTAGCCAGTTCGTTCGCGACGGATTTCCCGGCACGGACGTCGTTGGCAAGGCGGGTCAGAGCCCGAGTAACCTTGTCCTGGCCCAAGTTGCTGGCGATGCGAGTAGTGTTCTGGATCAACCGAGTCGCCTTGTCTTTGTCGCCGGACTCGAGGCTCGCCTGAATTTGCTGACCATTCAGGTGGACCTGCAAGACCTGGCTGGCGCGGAAGACGTCTTGATCTACTTGACCAAGGTCGGCTTCGCGTTCGGTCGTCTTAACTTTTACATCCACTTTTTCAGTGTTCGCGCCATCATAAGTGGCTTCAACGCTGAACAAGGGGATTTCGTCCTGGCCATTACCCTGAGAACTGGTCTGGACGAGGAAGGACGTGAGATCTTTCGTCATCGAACCCGTAGGCAATTCGAAGTTCTTCGCATTGCCTGGGATGTCGTAGATCACGATTTCGGGAGCGACGCGCGCGATTCGCATCACGCGAGCGCTGACGTTGGTAAACTTCAGAGTGAGGTCACCGACAACCGAAGACTGCAATTTCTGCATTTCGGCTTGGAGACCTTCTTTGAACTTATCCATCGCGTTAGCGTGGTAGTAAGAACCACGGCCTAACTCCGACAAGCGGCTGATGAAATCAGAATCGTAATCATCGGCAGAACCAATCCCGACGCCAGTCAACGTGATGTGCTCGTGCTCCGCGACGATTTTTTCGAACTTATCAAACTTTTCCAACCGATACCCTTGATTATCGGTCGGGAAGCCGTCGGTGAGCAGGATCACGTGGTTGACCCGTTTCACACGGTCGGCTTGGTCTCTGGCTTCGAAGGCTTTGTAGGCCATCTTCAAACCAGCTTCCAAATTGGTCACACCCGAGGGATTCTCGAGTTTGCGAATCGCGTCTTGCATCGCGCCGCGGTTTTCAGCGAGCGAGGCTAGAGGGAAAACTTCGCGAGCGTTCGTGCCGAAAAGCACAAGGCTCACGCGGTCGTCGTCTTTCAGGCTACCAACGAGTTCGTTCATCGCCGTACGGACCATCGACCACTTGTCGCCGCCCATCGAGCTGCTGGCGTCGACCAAGAATAAAATGTTTGCGGGGATGCGTTTCGAGGACGCATTGGGGACTAGTTCCACCAGGGTAGTGGTGCTGAATTCTCCGTCCTTAGGACGGAAATCCGAGCCATTTTTAGCAGTGATCTTCACGGACTCTCCTTCAATCTCGGTTAACGGTAGGCACCGGGCAGGTCCCCACCGAACCCCTCACTCGGAGGTGGGACATGTGCAAGCGGTGTGCCCTGGTGGAATACGCATAAGTGGCTTATTAAACGGCAGAAAAAGTGCCGTTTCTCGGCAGTGCCGCAACGAAGATCGGCACGAGTCTTAGCTGTTAAGGTTAACCTTAAGGCTAAAATTAACCTCAGCGGCGTAGCCGCAGGGTGGGGTCTTCCGGCTGGCTGTTGCTCCGGCAAAACAACATTTTCTGTAGCGCGTACGTGTTCCACACGGCACCGACCACCGCCCATGTTACCGACGGGTAAAGAGGTTGTATGAAGCTTGGAATTCCGGTCTTGGTCTTGGGTTTGGCGACGTCGGTATTAGCGGGCGTCAGCTTGATATTTACTCAAAAAGATTTCGACGAAGCAGGCGGGGTTGTCACTTCGACATACGCCCTCCAAGGGCCCATTAACAACGATGATCCCCTCGTAAACTGCTTAGAAGATGCGAAGCAGGATGTGAGAAATGCCCTCGAAGAGAAGGTGAAGATCGCAAAGGTGGTCTGCGTCCCGGCAGGTTGGCCAAAGCTAGACGGCTCGCCCTCCGGATACAAAGTGATCCTACACGACGCAAAGAAGAGAGAACCCGAGCCTAAGGCTCCACCAGTTCCAGAGGCGGACTAACGAGTAGGCTGTGGCTGTTAGCGGAGTCTCGCCGCAGTGAGAAGCCTAGAGAAACCCGGCGGGCGCGGGCGCCCTCGGGGGAATAAGAATATTGGTAGACGCCTTCGAGGTACCCACATTTCCCCACCTCTAATGTTCCATTAGAGGCCTTTTTCACCACGCAGGAATCCGAGTCGAGAATTTCGTAGTGGGTTCGCTGTGCTTCCCCGTGCAATCGACTGGGTTGGCCGCGCAGGGCTCCTGCGGGAGTCAGCGTGATGTCCGCGCCCCAGCGAGGCATCGCCCAGGTGGTCTGGCTTAGGGCCAATAGAACAGCTGTCAGAGAAAGTGTTTTCATCGGTCGCAGGCTAGCCGAAATGCCTTGGGATCGGAAGGGGGTGGCTAGGGAGAAACGTGTTCCCGGTAGCGGTCGCCTTCAGCTTGGGTGGCGGTATCGTAGTTTTGGAAAACAGCTTCCACGGACGACACGTCGGTTTTCTTCTTCTCATCGGTCACGCGCCAGAACTTGTCTGACGCCGCGCCTGTGAGGCTTGCGAGAGCGACCACTTCGTGGATCTTGCGGGTCCAGCCGTCGGGCTGGCAGTGGGTCGTGCCTTCGTTTTCGTAAGGTTTGGTGCATTGAAAGGCAGCTGCGGTGCAGCCGTCTTCTTTGGGCCAAGCGACTACGGAAATGAGAGTCTTAAACACCACGCTGCCGCGGGTGAAGGCGAGTAAGCAGCTGAAGCGATCCGTTTGTCGACGGCATTGTTGGAATTCCAAGGAGCCTAAGAAAGCCGCGGTCACTTCGCGGGTGGCGTCGTGGTTTGCGTTGCCGGCGTTGCGGTTGCCGTTATCGCCAACCCAGAAGATGTCTGCTTCGCCGACGGTGCCCGCATTCTGAGCCTTCGTGCGTTCCGCGTCGTCGTGGATGTTGGTGTAAAAATCAAAGGGCAACCAAGGACGGCTAGCAGCTTTTGTCCCAGCACGGGGGGAGAGGATTTCGCAGGCGGCTTCTTTGCGGGCCACGCCGATGTCCAGGTAGCTGCGGATGGGGGCGAAGGCATCGTAGCCCTCCACGCCCATGCTCACCAGGCTAAGGCGCTTTTCACCGGCGCCCAGAGCAATCGAGCTCAGCATTACTAAAGAGAAGAAAACGGTGTTTTTCAAAGCGGCCTCTCCTGTGGCATCAGAAAAGCGAAACTAGCAGGGGAGGGGCTTAATGTTAAGATTAACCTTAAACTGAACCTTAACCTCAGTTCACGGCAGGTATTCTTCCACAACGGCCTGGGTATCATAGGCCCCCGTTGAGACTTCCGCGGGATAGCTCCCATTAATCGTGTAAAACCTAGCGCTCAAGTTGTAGGTGGTGCCCGGTACGAGTGGAAAAAGTTTCGCCACGGCACCCTGGGAAGCAATGTTGGCGGACGTGTTCACCGTGATGCCAACCTGCTGCACATTCACAAAGCCACTATCGTAAGCCCCGCCTTGAAGGCGCACTTGAAGAAGCGCGCTGCAGCCCCGGCCCGCGGTGACAAGCCCGCTGGCTGTAATCTTCGCCTGCTTTCCTACGGCAGTGAAGGTCGTGGAGTCGGTCGTGTGCACAGTCTGCGCTGCAGGGCAGCTCACATAAGCGGCGGTGGCGGTGTTGAGTGTGTGCTCATGGAGCGAAACCATCTGCTTCAACGATGGCGTGAAACAGATGGGGAGAGCCAAAGTATTTCCACCGTACAACAATCCCCGAGGGCTGTTCCAATCGAGCGGTTGCTTGGTGAAGGGATCGGGAGGGAAGTTTCCATCGGCATCCACGACCGCGGCCCGGATGATTAAGCTTTGCTCGGATTGAGAACAAGTGGTGCGGAGTTTGTACTTACCAATAGCTCCGAGGCCAGAGGCATCCAACGCCGCGGTGAGCGGCACAGCTCCCGTCCGACTCCGTCTCATGAGTGTGAGAAACGGGCCGGTTTGGTTGTTGGAGGTGGACGTGCAGCCGGATCCCGGGGCGGCGGGGTCGATACTCCCCGATGCAAAGGTGGCATCGCAATCAATGCCGTCGCCTATCAGGCTTTTAAGGCTGTCCAATTCTTCGCGGAGTGAAACGTGGCTCGAAGCATTAAAGCTCGTTCGCAGCAGGGCCACGAGCCCCATCATCACGATGCTGACGATAACACCCGAGACCAAAGCCCCTATGAGACCGAACCCAGAGTTGCGCATCTAGGAAGTATAAACAGCGCTAGGGGGAAACACCATGCGCTTTCGGAATCAGCCCTGGCCACCGCCGGTGGCTATGTCGAGGAGTTTGTCCGAGGGGATGGGTTTATCCGCTTGGTGGATGCGGCGGTACCAATAGTAGTTACGCAACACAGAACCGACATACTCGCGTGTCTCGCGAAACGGGATGAGGTCGATGAAGAGGATGGGATCATCGGTGGGGTAATTTTTTGTCCATGCCTGAAGTTTGTTAGGGCCCGCGTTATAAGCCGCTAACGCGTAGTGGACATTTCCTTCGGTGCGGTTCAATAACCCGGCTACATACTTCGCGCCGACTTCAACATTCGTTTCGGGATCAAAGAGATTTGTTTTTTTGCTGATGCGCCGGCTCGTTTTGGGGAGTACTTGCAAGAGCCCACGTGCATTAGCGGTGGAAACGGCGCGCGTATTAAAAGCGCTTTCTCGGCGTGCAATAGCGAGCAAGAAATACGGATCGATCACGGAGGATTGTTTTTCAAAAACGGGGAAGAGCACTTTTGGGAAGTAGAGCTCTAAGCTTTGCCGAGAAATCAGGGAGGGATTTTTGTAGAGCACATCCGATAGTAGGAAAAGTTTACTGCGGTAGTCGTTTTCGACTTTCTTGAGTTCCGCCATGTACAGCAATAGCTCGGGTTCGGCGCCTTTTCCTAGTGCAACAGCCCAGTTTAAAACTTTGCCCGCGGCCGCATTGAATTCGAGGCGGTGCAAGATCTCCACTTGCTCCAAGAGCGTATTAACCTCGGGGTCCTGCCGAGAGCGCGTGGTGGGCTCAGGGGTGGGGCGATTGAGCAGCTCCCCGGGATCTTTGCCAATCGAAGTTTGAGCTACGAGGCTGTGAAACGAAAACGGGTATTTCGCTTGGAGGCTCTCGAGCGTGTCATCGGCCTTTCGATCTTCGAGTTTTGTTTGCGTTCGGAAGAGCCAGTAGAGCGCACGGCCTACGAAAACATCCGGAACCTTCGAAGCGTTTTCAAAGGCGGGTTTCGCAAGAGCGTATTGCCCCTTCGCGAAATACATCAAGCCCGCGCGCGTGTAGATCGTTTCCTGATCGGTGGGCGTGCCGGTGGAACACGCTGCGCCCTTTTCATAAAGCCGGCCGATTTCTTCGAAGTCCGCTTTATCCGGCAGGCGATCTTCTAACAGCGCCGCAACGGCAATGGCGGCGCTGTTGGGGCATTCCATTTCGCGCAGAGCTGCGGTTTTTAGCG
>JAIEOG010000125.1 GCA_019750655.1 bacterium | reverse complement strand
CTACGGTCAACGGCACCACTGCTACGGGACTAAGCCTTAAGAACAGCCATCTTGTGGAAGCGCAGCTCCAAGGCATCGAATTAAAAAACGCGGAGATTGAAAACTCTCGCCTCTCTGGAATTCTATTACGCGGAGTGCGTGTGCGCGAGAGCCAGATTGTCGGGTGCGAGTGGAGCGATGTCTTGATTTCGGGCGGTGAAAGCTGGGGCTGGAAAAAACGCGGCCTCGATGGTGCCCGGCTGGAGAACTGCCAGTTTCAGCGCGTGCTCATCTCCGAATGCCGCTTACACAAAACCGTCTTACGCAACCTTCAACTCGCGGACTTCAAGCTACAGAACGTGGATCTTTCTGGCCAGACTATCGACGGGAATGAAGCGTTCTTTGAAGCCGTGAAAAAAGCCCAAGGAAAATAATCACTCTGCGCAGCAGTGGATCTGGGTCATCCCAGGGTGGGCTGGATTGAAATCCGGGCGGATACTAAAGACGTCTGTCCGGATTTCAAAAGAGACAATCTTGGAAACATCGAACATCTTCCACCCTTCTCCCACTTGAAAAGCACTTAGGACTTCGTGGCCTTGGTGGCTATGCCCGTGGCAATGCGGTTCGATTAAGCGGGGTTCTCCAGCCACATACACACACTCCACCTGGAACTTCCCCCGAATAGCGGCACAAATCCCCTCATTGGAGACCGTCCCTGGAACGGGTTTGCGGCTTCGGATCTTGAACATACCCCCTCTTCTATACTAGGTTCCCCGAATGGCGGAAACGGAACTTGATTCAGCACTGGAAGTGGCGAAAGCCAACCCAGCCCAAGCGAACTTTTTCTACGATACTTTCCTTAACACGGCCGTCTATATCCCTGCCCTTGCGGCGGATAAAAAGCCGGGTGAATGGATGCAGCTCCAGCCGACGGACAGGTTCTTTCCGCTGTATCTAAAGCACGAGGAATCCCGAGCCATCCCCGTCTTCGATCGCCTGGATCGGCTAAAGACCTGGGCGGGAGACCGCGCCTTTAATTACCTAGTGCTGCAAGCCCACACCCTCATCAAAGTAATCGCGCCGGAAATCGCCATCGTGATTAATGAGGGCACCCCGCACCGCTACCTTTTCTTGCCGGAAATCTTGGAAAGCCTGCGGGCGGCTGCAAAACCCGTCGCTCCGAATTAGGCTATTTGAATTTTAGGTTGTAAAGATTGAGCTCCGGCTCACCTAGAGCCACACCCAGACGGGCGGTGCCCGCGGACGTGTATTTGCGTACGGTATCGACTCGGATCTTGAGCTTCGCCGCCACATCCTTAACCGACAAGCCCTGTACCACCACAAGCCGCATCACGTTGCCCAACTGCCCGGGAAAACTCTCTAACAGTTCCTGAATTACACCGAGTTTGATCACCACATTCTTGCACCGCATTAGCCGGGGCTTTGCCGGCTCGTAACGGACGGTAAAAAGAGTGAGGCCGCCCTTGAAATCCTTTGCGACAATACGAAACTCTCCCTTGGAGAGCCCGGCCATACTGAAATGCAGGTGCCTCCAATCCAACTCGTCTTCTCTCACCCCAACGGCATTTTTGAGCCGCACGAGTAGGCGATCCCGCATGGTGCCGACATGCCCAACCGAAACGCCTCGGCTAGAGGCGATCGCCTCGCGATCGACTCCGAACGCACGGTAAATCAGATAAGGAACGTCCGTCGCGGTCGCGGTGACTTCTACCTCCCGCTTGAACTGATACCGACGCCAGCTAAATAACTCTCCAAAGTCGTGGCGTCGCTCCGACGAGAGACTTAGCCAGATGCCAAGGACTTGCGCGTACGGAGTGGAGAGAAGCTCGGCGATATCCTTCAACGAATGGCCATCAATCCATAAGCTGAGTACCGACAACTCCAAGGGCGTCATCGGCAAAACACCTTCTCCGAGGAAAACCCATTTCCTGAGGCCGCGCTCCCACAGGATGAGTATGCGGGTCGGTTTTTTCCAATCGGGGAAAAAGCTTAATTCCGTTCGGCGCAGGGATGAGTCTCCGACTATCTCGCCCATCTTGTGTTCGAGATTTCCGATAGTGTCATGGACCTGTTTCAGTTCCAGGCCTAAGTCTCTTGCGATTTCTTGGTGGGTGTACAGGCTCGCCAGCCGCTGCAAAACCGCGAGCTGCACAGGAGGCAACGGCACGGGAAGCCCCCTCGGCGCGCGTAGATGCGGCGCTAGCGACGGCACGGACTGAGCCCGCTCGGGCTGGCTCTCAAAACTCCGTCTCAGCCCCCCCGCGACATCGGGGCGCTTGTCTAGCAAACCGGACTCAGCCGCTTCTGCGCTCGCGGCTAGGCAGAGACTTAAGATTCCAGCCGTGAAAACCTGCCGACGCCCTGCCATCACCCTCTCGAAAAGGGGTGTTTTTAACCCAAAGCAGAGCCGTGTTTCTCGTAGATTGTTTTCAAGAGGATGAGCTATAAATCCCGCCCTCGGAGGCCCCTATTCTGCGCATGCTTACAAGCAGCCTGTTTCTCGCCTCACTGGCTTTTGCGGACATCCCGCAGGTGGCTCACATTATCGAGCCATTAGAGTTAGAGGGCCGCGAGCTCGATCGCCACTCGATTTTCCCAGTCGCAGATTCCGCCCTCGAATCGATTACAGGCCCCTACTATTTGGCAGCGGTGGCGGGCTATATCGAAGACGACGCCCGTGCCCATGGTTATTGGAGGGGCCCCTCTGGGGAGTCCTACCGCCAAGAACTGAGCCTTTACCGCCAAGGGAAGTGGGCATCCACCTTCATTACAGAACGCGGTGGTTGGAAGCCCCTTCTGCATCTAGCCTATGCGCTCCGATGGGACGACTCCCCCAACCCTTGGGAGTACCGTTTTCTAGGTGGCTATGGCACGGACCTCCCCGACCGAATTGAAACCCGCCATCAAATCGGGGTGGGAAGCTTTGTCTTTGATGGTTTGGTCCAAGGCCCTATGCCCCCTGCAGAGGACCTATCCCGCCTACTCGTTCTCTCTAGATTGCGCCCGGAAGTGATCGGAGAACGCACGGAATTTAAGTTCTTAGTGGGAGAAGAGCCTTCTAAACTCCTTTTACGGGAACTTCTACGCGCTTCCGATAAGTATGGCCTACACCGGTACAGCCGCCGTGAAATCACCGATGCACAATGGAAAGAAATTTGCGCATTCACCCACCAACGACGCCTAGGAAAAATTACCCATCCGGTTCTCCGCGAACCTTTTATCAACGACCCCGAGGGCCTCGCCCGAGCAGCCTTGCGCCGCCACTTTCTCCGCCGAAGCTTTCGCCCTTATGTGCGCAACTCTGTCGTTTACGGGCATATCAGCGGAATACCTCGCGGAGATGCGCAAGCCACTGTACGGCACACACTCCTTAGAGAGCTTCTCTACCTCCCTCACCCGGCGGCCTCTTTTCTAGAATCCGATAGTGTAGGGACCGAGGGAATCCGCACGGACATTCAGGCCGTGCCCATGGAATATTTTGAAGATGTTGTTTTGCGTAGCTTAGAAAAAGACCCTCAGCTCCTAGGCCGCGAGCCGATTTATACGGGCACTCCCGATCGATCGGGAGTGCCCTGTGTCTTTGAACTTCTAGCGCAGCTTAGTGGTACTTAACGCGAGGGCGTTCCGCCTTATGCACATGCGCCATGAAGCGCCCAAAAAGCGCTGCTGCACCGGGAGCCTTCCAGTTTGCAAGATCATAAGACAAGCCCTGGTTCACGCGTGCGTCTAGCTCCGGCAATTGGCTTCGCTCATTGGTTAAGCACTGGTAACGATCCTCCAGATCCACCAAGACATCCGAGGTCACTTCAAGTTCACCAAGGTAGGTATTGAGTTCCCCGTTTTTTGCGAGAATCAAATCTCCCTGCCCTGTTTTCTCTTGTTCCGCCGTAGCCTTCTTCTGGTTTAGATCCGCGGCAATGCCCTTGTATTTCTGTTGCAAGCCTTCGTAACGCTTTTGCTCGGCCAACAAGCGCCTTAGATCGGATTGCGACGGGTTTTTCTTGAGTGCATCAAGAATCGCGTCGAGCTGGCTTTGCACAAGCTGTGCATTATTCTCCGCAACTTTAATCTCACGCACCACTCCCGAAATCGCTGCATCCAATTCCGCCGACTTCTGCGCCGCTTGAGCGATTGAAGACCGTAACGATTTCACGTTCGGGTCAGCTTCTTGAAGCCGTGTGACTTCCTTGCTGATGGCATCGGAATGGAGCTGTAAAGCGGCTCGTTGTTCGTAATCCACAGCATTTCGGACTCGAGAATAATAGGCCAGAGCCACTCGGTTAGAAGTGCAGGAACTTTCTGTCGGAACCACACCCACCGGGCAGTCGGAACGCACCAGAACATCGTCATAGACCTGGTAGTACTGCTGCGCACCATCTTCTCCGTTAGGCACCCCGAGCCCTAAAGCCCACAATGCTTGGGGCAAAGCCCCGACGATCAATGCCAAGCGCGGAAACCAAGCGCTCGAACCGTGTTTCGACTTTTTCATTTTTCCTCCGATTGAGATAGTTCTTCCATGATTTTCCAAGAGTAGACCCCCAAGTTTTCTGCGGCGCCCAACACAGCCAACATATCGATGTACACCCCAGGCGTCGGGCGCAGCCGATCGGCCTCACGCGCAAATGCCTTGTAAGACCTGCGCAGCTCGGGAAGCGCTTCAAAATAGATTTTCTTTGCAAGCTCGTATTGGAACTCGGCACTTTCCTCCCAGGGCTTTTCGCCGACGGATTCAGTGATAGTACGCAAGGACTCGCGGAGTGCTTTGAGGGTTTGGCCGGAGGCCGCACCTACTTGCTGTTCGACACGAACAGAGCGTTCCTCGATCACCTGCGTATCGAGAAGCAAGAGCTGCCAACGAAGCACCCAGTCCCGGCCTCTCTCGAGATCGGAAGCATTCCAATCCGCGGTTACTCCCCGCAGGTCTTGTAGAATCTGCGTGAGCTTTGAGGAGTAGTTGCTCTTGGAGCCTTCATGAGAAAACTCCAGGTGCCCCTCCATCGCTTCTAATCTCCGCAGGAGATGCAATAAATGCGTGGCAGCTTCCGTCCGCGTGAGCGTTCCATTCTCCAAAGCATGCGCAAGATGTCCCGCTTCTAGATTCAAAAGCCAGACGCGCCCCATACCAACCTGGAACGGAACCTCGACAACCCCCTTGCCGCTTTCGCGGATGAGGCACATCCCTTCATTGCAGGTGAGGAAGCGTTGCGAGAGATCGAATTGCCAGCGGCTGCTCTCTACCGTGATTGCCTTGAGAAGAGCTCCCGCCGTCTTCTGGTTTTCCTGTGAGAAACCTTCTGTGGAGTTCTCAAGCCAGTCGACGCTGTCACTGGCTTCGGGGCGCTTTTCTACCAGGGGGCTAGGGCCCTTGGGTTTTGCCACCAACGCTGGGAGCTTCGGCTCGGATGCACGCGCCAAGGATTCCCCTACTAAAGGCCCTTGGCCCAACTCGGAGGGCGGAACAAGGCGCCGCGGTTGAGAGACTTTTTCACTCGGCGCAGGCGCCGCAGGTTTGTCTTCGGAGACTAGCGGAGTATCCACCGGAGGGGGGAGCACTTCCTCTTTGGGTGCTGTCGGAGCGGACACCGGCTCCCGCAAGATGAAGCGCTTTCGTTTGGTGCGTACCCCATAGTAGTCAAAGGAGCTTACAACCTGGTATGTATCGCGAAGTTTCCCGCCAAAATCCGGATCGAGAACACTTTCGTAAGAGATCTGATCGTTCGGTGCAGGCAGAGCTTTCTCTAGATCACCTGGTTGGTAACCCGATGGCAAAGCCTCGCGGAAAACCTCCCGCATCTGGAGCCGCGACTCACCATTACTGAAGTAAAGAGCGTAGGTGGCATAGTGGGACACCACTTTATTCTCGGTATCGACTGTGCGGGAGTACCACTGACCACGCGGAAGACTAGGGAGCCCTTCGGCCGTCCCTCCACAGCAGATTAGCACCGCCAGTGAAAAGAGCAGCCGTTTCATGATTTCCCTCCCGCTGGCAGCACGAAGCAAGCTTCTTTGCGGATAACTTCGCAGCTTTCACGATTCCGCGCGCCACGCCGGCAGACTCGCAAAGCTGCATACGCCGCTTGGTCTTGCGTTACGCCGATCCCTTTGAAATGCGCATCTACACAAGAATCGTCTTTTCGGTCAGACGGCTCATGCTCCGGCAAGTAAGAACGGGCGAAGCACACCACCGTAGTCTGCGGATCCGAAGGCGGCTCGACTAGGGGATTAGCAGGAACAGAGTCCACCACCGGAGGCTCCGTCCAAGGCAAGTCTCGCACAAATTTTTGGCGGAACACCCTTCCCGCTACAGGGTCTTCCTCGTACCAATTCTCATACAAGCCGATCTTGCGGTTGGTGCTGTCCATCCGCTCGCTGTACCAGTGCCCCTCCAGAAGCTCGTCTGCATAAGCACCCGGCGAAAGGAGCGCAAAAAACAAAAAAATGTATTTCATGGAAATCCCCTTTTTCATTTGGAATTAGCTGGGAAACAGTTTTTCGAATCCAGCTTGCAGGTTTCCTTATTGTTTGAATAAGAGAGACAACGTTCCCGCGCAGCACTCTTCGCGTGCGAGATACAGATGCCTTCGCCCTTGTGGTACGACTTTATGCAATCTTCCGTGTCGGGGTCAGATGTCGAATGGCCGTCGACATAATCATGCGCGAAGCAAACCCACTGATTTGGGGTCTCGTCGTCATCGCCATAGCCGGAAGCGGGAGCACTCAGTACGAGGGCGATCCCGATAGTTAGGAATTTTGTGAACACCGTGTTCTCCTTTTGTTTGTAATTGAAAGAGTCATGGCGCGGCACTCCCCGGGGGGCAAACACAGAAGTAGGCATGCCGGGAGCTTTGAGCCTGCGGGTTCTCGCTTACCCGCTGCCCTGCCGCGCCAAAAAGATAAGTGAGGAGTGCATCGCTCGGTGCTTGAGGCAAAGCCCAGCGCTCTTTCCAAAGCTCATCGTGGTTGTCACCTGGCCGCGCTTTATAGTCTGCAAGACCGAGGCTATCGTACTGCGCTACGGTGGGGAGCGAGCAGCCCAACCTCTCACAGTGTGCCTTCGCCTCAGGGAAGGCTTCCGGCACGGTAACGGACCACCAAGAAAGCCCTGCCCGCGAAAAGCGGAAACTGCCCGCTGCGGTGTCAACTGCTGCCAGCGCCGGTGGATCAGCGCGCAGACTCTTGATTTCGATCCGCTGTTTAACTTCTGCCATCACCACAACGGGATTGCGGTCGATATGGCTCTCATTCAAAAGGGCTGGCTCACGCCGCACCAAAACACGGAGCTGTTTCGGCGGCAATGTTCGGTAGTTGAGTTTCGCTTCGATATCCAGAGGCCCGCAGTACCCGGGATTTGCTATCGCCCATTTATGCAAAGGGATCTCGTAACGCACCGGAACCGGCTGCAACATGGGCAAGGAGCGCGCATTATCCATGTGATTCGCTAACGTAAAAAAGTGCACGCGCTCGTAACTTCTGCCCGTGCGCAGACGCATGAACGCATTCTGGAACGTGGGAAGGCCAAGCGGGTAAAAAGGCCGCAGATTAAAGTCTTCGCCCAACTCCGAACGCACCACTTCGAGCTGATCGTCGAGAACGGTATTTTCCGCACCGAGATCTTCATCGTTCAAGCGGCCATCGCTGGCCGTTTCTCCACTCTCCGGGTGGGGCTTGTCCACGAGCTCTCCCGACGCGTAAACCACCGCGCCATTCTTGTCGGTTACTCGGACCGAGAGCCAAACTTCTCGTTCCTGGGAGAAACCAGAAGGCACTCGGTGGCCAGCGCCTGAGTTCACCACCGTGAAATCCAAAGGCAGAACGGCCGCATCGGAAATCTGAGAGGGCGCGTTGAGGGTCAACGTGCAAGCACGTTTGAGAATGCCGTCGCGACGGTGGGCTTGGGCTAGGGCGTTGGGAAAATCAATAAGCGGAGTAGATACTGCCGTGAAGGCATGGTTCGCGTGCTTGCGCTCTATGTTGAAACCCTTGGCC